>JAEWPX010000175.1 GCA_023399375.1 Pseudomonadota bacterium
TAAAGAGGGAAGAATGCCTCCGGCGGCCAGGCGGGGCCGAGGGCCCCTCCTGGACCACCCCGAAAGGGGGGAAGGGGGGCAAGCCATGAGTGGACGAAGGGCATTATGAATTTAAAGCGCGCGTGGAAGAAATTGTTGCTGGGACAGTGCCGGCGGCCCGGCGGGATATTGGGCGAATACATCGGCCGGCGCATGAACCGCAGCCATTTCGACATGACCACCTGGGGCCTTTCCCATGTGGACGTCGCCCCGGACGCCGACGTGCTCGACATCGGCTGCGGCGGCGGACGCACGCTCGCGCGCCTGGCCGCGCTGGCCCCGCGCGGGCGCATCTGCGGCATCGACGCCTCGGAAAAAAGCGTGGCCATGTCCCGCCGCCACAACGCGG
The DNA here is from genome assembly GCA_023399375.1 of Pseudomonadota bacterium. Taxonomy (GTDB): domain Bacteria; phylum Desulfobacterota; class Desulfovibrionia; order Desulfovibrionales; family Desulfovibrionaceae; genus Solidesulfovibrio. Next base: position 389 of record JAEWPX010000175.1, read on the forward strand.
CGGTCATCGCCACGGGACGCATGGACGTGCGCCAGGCCTCGGTTTCCGCCCTGCCCTTTCGCGACGCGACCTTTCATCTCGTCACGGCCGTGGAAACGCACTATTTCTGGCCGGACCTCGCCTCGGATTTTTGCGAGGTGCTGCGCGTGCTGCGCCCGGGCGGCCGGTTCCTGCTGCTGGCCGAAATCTACGACACGCCGCGCTTCGACACCCGTAACCGGAAGTACCTGGAACTCGTGCCCATGACGTACCTCAGCGCCGCGCAGTGCCGTGACCGCTTCACCACCGCCGGCTTCGACGACGTCGCCGTCCACGAAGAACCCGACCACGGCTGGCTCTGCTGCGTCGGCCGCCGCCCCGCCCTCCCCTAACCCCAACCCCCTACGCCTCACCCATCCATGAACCCCCTTTTCTCCCACTTCCCTCCCCTTCAAGGGGGTCCGGGGGGGATTATCCCCCCCGGCCGCCGGAGGCATCTTCCTCATGCTCATGCCCATCTATGACCTCATCGTCGTCGGCGCGGGGCATGCGGGGTGCGAGGCGGCCATGGCGGCCGCGAGGCTCGGGCTCTCTACGCTGCTTGTCACGCAAAACGTGGACCGCATCGGGCACCTGTCCTGCAACCCGGCCATCGGCGGCCTGGCCAAGGGGCACATGGTGCGCGAGATCGACGCCCTCGGCGGCATGATGGGCCTTTGGGCCGACGCCGCCGGCATCCAGTTCCGCACGCTCAACACCCGCAAGGGCCCGGCCGTTCGCGCCACGCGCGCGCAAATCGACCGCGACGCCTACATGGCGGTCGTGAAACGCGCCGTCTTCGCCCAGGAGAACCTCGACGTGCGCCAGGACACGGTGGAGGAGGTGCTCGCGGAAAACGGCCGGGCAAGCGGCGTGGCCACGGGCTCCGGGGAAATCTTCCCCGCCCGGGCGGTCCTTTTGACCACGGGCACGTTCCTTTCCGGGCTCATCCACATCGGACTGACCAAACGTCGCGGCGGACGGCTCGGCGATCCGGCGGCCGAGGGCCTCTCGGCGAGCCTGCGCCGCCACGGCCTGGTCCTTGGCCGCCTGAAGACCGGCACGACGCCTCGGCTTCTGGCCAAGAGCATCGACTTTTCCGCGACCACGCCCCAACCGGGCGACACGCCGCCGCCGCCCTTCAGCTTCCACGGCCCCGGCCCCGTGCTGCCGCAGGTCCCCTGCCACCTGACCTACACCAACGCGCGCACCCACGAGGCCATCCGCGCCGGCTTCGACCGCTCGCCGCTTTTCACGGGCGTGATCGAAGGCACCGGGGCGCGCTACTGCCCGTCGGTGGAGGACAAGGTGGCGCGTTTTCCCGAGCGCGACCGCCATCACGTCTTTCTCGAACCCGAGGGGTTAAACAACCCCGAGATCTATCCCAACGGCATTTCCACGAGCCTGCCCATCGAGACGCAAAAGGCCATGATCGCCACGATCCCGGGGCTCGAGCAGGCGAAAATCGTGCGCCCGGGCTACGCCATCGAATACGACTACGCCGATCCGGTCCAGCTTTTGCCGACGCTCGCGACCAAGGCCCTGCCCGGACTGTACCTGGCCGGGCAGATCAACGGCACCTCGGGCTACGAGGAGGCGGCCGCGCAGGGCCTCTGGGCCGCGTGCAACGTCTTTCGCGCCGCAAGGGGCCTGCCGCCCTTCCTGCCTCGGCGCGATCAGGCCTACATGGCCGTGCTCGTGGACGACCTCGTCACCAAGGGCACGAGCGAGCCCTACCGCATGTTCACCTCCCGCGCCGAGCACCGGCTGCTTTTGCGCGAGGGCAACGCCGACGCGCGCCTGACGCCGCTCGGACGCGAACTCGGCCTCGTTTCCGACCGGCAATGGACGCTTTTTTCCGAAAAGGAGGCGGCGCTGGCCGCCGTCATCGAAGGGCTCACGCAACGCCGCGCCCGGCCGGACGACTGCGACGCGGCCGCGTGGGAGGCGCTCGGCGGCGCGCCGCAGGACCGCAGCGTGCGCCTGGACGAGCTCCTGCGCCGGCCGCAGGTCACGCTCGCCGATCTGCGCCGCTTCTGGCCCGAGCTCGACGCCGTACCGACGGAAACGGCCGAGGAGGCCCAGACCCGGGTCAAATACGAAGGCTACCTGCGCCGCCAGGCCGAGCTCGCCGGGCGCATGGGCAGGCTCGAGGCCGTGGCCCTGCCGCCGGATATGGACTATCAGGCTGTGGCAGGTCTTTCCCGCGAGGTGGTGGAGAAACTCACGCGCATCGCTCCGGCCACCCTCGGCCAGGCCGGACGCATCTCCGGCGTGACCCCGGCCGCCCTGGGCTGCCTGGAAATCCACCTGAAAAAAACCGCGCGCTGACCGGCGGGCCTTGTGCCCGCCACGATCATCGCTTATGTGAAGATTCATGGGTAATTTCGGGGCGCTGGGCAATCTTCCGGCTTTCTGGAGCCTTTTCGATCCGGGCTGGTGGAATCGGATGCTCGATTCCACCACGTCAGGACACCCCTCGCCCGAGGCCCTGGTCCTCACGGCCGGCATCTTCGGCCTGGCGTTCGCGGCCATCGCCGCCGGCTTTCTCATCAAGATCCGCATCGGCTCCCCGGACGCGCCGCCCACCACCTGGATCGTGCGGCCCGGGGAGATCCGGGCGCTGCTCGACACGGCGCTCACCCAGCGCAGCAAGCTGCGGGTGAGCTTCGTGCGCGACGACGCCGGCGCGCGTTCCACCGACGCCACGATCCTCTCCGTGGACCCGGCCCGGGGCATCGAGCTCGAAATGACCTCCCTCGTGCGGGCGACGCCGAGTTGGGCGGGCAAGCTCGTGGCCTGCGATTTCCGCCTGCGCCTGGACCCGCGCAAGGACTATCACAGCTTCTACAATTTCGTGGCCGCCATCCAGTCCGTCCGCCTGGCCAACGACGACTTCGTGCACATGACCGTGGCCTGGCCCAAGCACCTGGAGCTCGAACAAAAGCGGGGGTTTCTGCGTGTCGAGCCGCCCCGGGCCTTCGTGCTCGAACTCGAACTGTGGCACGAAAACGCCATCAAGCTTGCCCGGGGCCGCTTCAGCAATCCGGCCACCTGGGGAGAGCCGCTTCTGCGCCTCGACCCGAGGCTCGAGCCCCCGTCGGTCGAGGTGCGCAACATCTCCGGCGGCGGCGTGCGCCTGGACGTCGAGGGCGAGGCCCTGCACGGCCAAGCGGGGCTGTTCGAGCCCGCCAACCGCTTTCTCATGCGCCTGCTGCTGGCCGAACCCGAGGCCGAACAGCCGCTGGAATTTTTTCTGGCCCTGCGCCTGCAAAACGCCTACGGCGACCCGGGCAACGCCGGCAGAAAGGCCTATGGGCTCCGCATCCTGAGTTTCGGCGTGCCCGCGGACACGCCGGGCGATCCCCTGTCGTGGAAACCCGCCGCGTCGGGCGTGCCGTCCCTTGACGACTGGGCGTTCCGGCGGCATCTGGCCATGTACCGTTCCCGCGGGGAATGACGCGCCGCCCGCAGGGAGGCGCGCGGCCGGCCATGGACGACGCCGGACGTTTCGAGTAGGATTTTCGGGTTTTTGTCAAACCGTCAACAAGATGCCACGCAGCCCGGTCATGATGCCCGCCGCAAGCCGGGCCGCCGGCAATTCGCAGTACCGAAGGAGCACGGGTTGGACGACGATTCCGACAGTCGGTTCTGGGGCGCCCTGGGGAAATTCTTCCGCCAGAAAAATATTTCCATCGAGGAACTGATCCAGGAGGCCCGCAGCGACGGCTCGCTCATTGCGGAAGACGCCTCCATGCTGCTCAACATCCTGCGCCTGGAAAAAAAGCAGGTGTTCGACATCATGGTGCCGCGCCCGGACATCGTCTGCGCGGAAGCCGATGACGGCATTCCGGCCATCTGCGAACTCATAAGGACCCACGGGCATTCCCGCATCCCCATCTACGAGGGCAACCGCGACAACATCCTCGGCATCGTCTACGCCAAGGACCTGCTCGCCCACATCGTTGGGGCCTGCGGCGAATACCCCGATCCGCGCTCCCTCATGCGCGCGCCGCTTTTCATCCCCGAGACCCTCAACCTCAAGAAAATGCTCCTGGAATTTCGCAGCCAGAAAAAGCACATGGCCGTGGCCCTGGACGAATACGGCGGCACCTCGGGGCTCATCACCCTGGAGGACGTGCTGGAAGAGATCGTCGGCGAAATCGAGGATGAGCACGACCCGAGCAAACCCGAGGAAATCCAGGAGCTCGGCCAGGACGTCTACCTCGTCTCCGGCCGCTATCCCCTGGAGGACCTCAACGCCTCCCTCGGCCTGGAACTGGAATCGGAACAGGTGGAAACCATCGGCGGCTTTTTGACCGAACTGGCCGGGCGCGTGCCGCGCCAGGGCGACGCCTTCACCCTGGAAGGCCGTCGTTTCACCATCCGCGAGGCCGACCGCCGGCAGATCCGTTGGATCGTCATCGAACCGGCAGCGTAACGAAGCGATCCAACCCCGGTCCGCGGCGGCACGCCTTCCGCCGCGACCGCCGCAAAAACCTGAGGCTCCGCGACAATCACCGTGATGACAGCATCCCTTTTGGCCGTGCTCGGGGCCTGGCTCGGATTCGCCAATCCCCTGTACCGCCTGCCCTTGCTTGCCCTGGCCCTGCCGGCCGGACTGGCCTACGCCGCCGCAAACGCCCCGTCGTTTCGCGCGGCGGCCAAAGCCGGTTATTGGATCGGCGCCGTCTCCGCCTGTCTGAGCCTCTACTGGGTTGCGCTGCCCCTGCACGACTACGGCAACCTGCCCTGGGCGCTCGCCGCGCCCGCGCCCGTGCTCATGGGGTTCGTGCTCGGACTTTACAGCATGGCCCTTGCCCTGGTCCTGCGCCTTGGGGCCAGACGCCTGTCCCCCTGGCTCTTCGGCCCCTTTTGCGCCCTGGCCTGGACCGGCATGGAAATGGCCCGGGGCGTGTTTTTTACGGGCTTTCCCTGGCTCCCCCTGGCCGCGGCCTTCGCGCCCTGGCCGGCGGCCATCCAGGGCGCGTCCTTCATCGGGGCCTACGGCCTCTCCGGCCTCCTGGCCGCCCTTGTCGCCTGGCCGGCCGTCTGCGGTCCCTTGTCGCGCCAGGGCGTCGTCAGCGTCGCCCTGCTCGCGGCCCTTTTCTTCGCCGGCAACTACCGCGCCGGACAGCCCGTCGCCCGCGACGCCTCCATCCACGCCACCATCGTCCAGGGCAACGTGGACCAGAGCCGCAAATGGGATCCGCAGTCCCAGAACGAAACCGTGGATAAATACATCGCCCTCTCGACCCAGGCCATCCGCGACGCCCCCACCGACCTGCTGGTCTGGCCCGAGACCACCATGCCCTTCTACTACCAGGAGCACGGTCCCCTGGCGCAGCGGCTGATCGACTTCGCGACCGCCTCGGGCACGCCTCTGGTCTTCGGCGCGCCGGCCTACGAACGCACGCTCGGCGGCCACGTGCTCTTCAACCGCGCCTACCTGCTGACGCCCTCCGGAGAGGAGGGCTACTACGACAAGGAGCACCTCGTCCCCTTCGGCGAATACGTGCCCCTGGGCGCGTACCTGCCGTTTATCCACAAGCTCGTGGAAGGCGTGGGCGACTTCCGGCCGGGCAAGGCGGAGAAGCCGCTCACGTCGGGCCGCCTTGCCCTGGGCATGCTCATCTGTTATGAAGCGATCTTTCCGGAATTGGCGCAACAGCGCGTGGAGGCCGGGGCGAACATCCTGGTCAACATCACCAACGACTCCTGGTTCGGCGATTCCGCCGCCCCGCGCCAGCATCTCGATCTGGCCCTGCTGCGGGCCGTCGAGCAGGGGCGGGCCATCATCCGGGGCACCAACTCGGGCATTTCCGCCGTGATCGATCCCCGGGGCCATATCATGGCCCAAGGCGGCCTTTTCACCACCTTGACCCTGCCGTGTCCGGAGGTGGCCGTCGTGTCGGAGACGACCTGGTTCCACCGACTTTATACGCTGCTCAACTGGGCGGTGCCGGGCCTCGCCATCCTTTTCTGCCTGGCCTGCGCCTTCTTGCCCGAACGCCGCGACAGCCCCACCCGCCGCGGCACAACCCTCTAAGCGAGTGATGATCCATGCTGCAATACGCGGAACTGCGCACGATAGGCGCCGAGCTTCTCAGCAAATTCGACGAGTTCTGGAGGCGTCTTTGACCTGGAGCAAAGCCGCCAACGCCTGGCCGAAATCGAGGCCGAACTGTCCAAGCCCGGAGCCTGGGACGCCCCCGAACGCCTGACCCCGGTCCTTCGCGAAAAAAGCGCGCTCACCGCCAAGGTCGAGAGCGGGGAAAAACTCTACGCCGCCCGCGCCGACCTCGACGAATGGCTGACCATGGCCAAGGAAGACGGCAGCGCCGAGGTGCTCGACGCCCTGGCCGAACAGATCGAGGCCCTGGACGGCGACCTGGCCGACGCCGAGCTCGCGGCCTTTTTCGGCCCCGAGGACAACGCCGACGCCATCCTGGAAATCCATCCGGGCGCGGGCGGCACCGAGGCCCAGGACTGGGCCGAGATGCTCCTGCGCATGTACCGCCGTTGGGCCGAACGCAAGCATTTCGACGTCAAGGAGCTCGACTTCCTCCCCGGCGACGAGGCCGGCGTCAAAAGCGTCACCCTGCAGATCTCCGGGCCCTACGCCTATGGCCTGCTCGCCGCGGAAAAAGGCATCCACCGCCTCATCCGCATCTCGCCTTTCGACTCCTCGGGCCGCCGCCACACCTCGTTCGCTTCGGTCGACGTCTACCCCGACGCCGGCGTGGACATCGACATCGAGGTCAAGGAAGAGGATCTGCGCGTGGACGTCTTCCGCGCCTCGGGTCCGGGCGGCCAGCACGTCAACAAGACGTCCTCGGCCATCCGCATCACCCACCTGCCGACCAACATCGTGGTGCAGTGCCAAAACGAGAAATCGCAGCACCGCAACCGCGAAACGGCCATGAAGGTGCTCAAGGCCAGACTTTACGACCTGGAGCTCAAAAAGCTACAAGCGGAGAAACAGGAAAGTTACGACGCGAAAAACGCCATAGGCTTCGGTTCCCAGATAAGGACCTACACCATGCAGCCCTACCGACTGGTCAAGGACCACCGCACGAGCGTCGAAGTGGGGGATGTGGAGGCGGTGCTCGACGGCGAGCTGGACAAGTTCATACGCGGCTTCCTGCTGCGGGGCGGCAATGCATCCTGATCCCCCCGGCCTGGACGCGACCCAGGAACAGCTGCTCGCCGAACTGGAGACGCTGCGGCGCATGCTGGCCGATGTGGAGAAGCCCGCCTGCGCCGACGAAGGCGACGGCTTGGTCATCATGCGCCTGTGCTCGGGGCTCGACTTGGCCGGCTGGGAGTCGCTGTGTCACCGCCAGGATCTGCGCGACTGGATGGTTCTGCCTCTCGCGGCCGATCCCCTGCCTTTTCTGGCCCGCATCCAGTCCACCGTGCGGGAGCTGGTCTTCCTGTCCGAACACGATCCGCTGACCAAGCTCTACAACCGCGGCGCATTCGACCGCATCCTCTCCGCCGAACTCATCCGCTCCGCCAGGGCCGGCCAGTCCCTGGCCCTGGTGCTGTTCGACCTCGACGACTTCAAGACCGTCAACGACTCCTACGGCCATCCCTGCGGCGACCGGGTGCTCGAAACCATCGGCTCGCTGCTGTTGGCGGAAAAACGTTCCTACGACACCGCCGCCCGGGTGGGCGGCGAGGAATTCGCGCTCATCCTGCCGGGGCTCGGCCTCGTGCGCGCCGAAATGGTCATCGGCCGCATCGTGGAAGCGGCGCGGTCGCTCAAGATCGTGTGCGACGGCGTGGACTCCCCCCTGCGCATCACCATCTCGGCGGGACTGGCCATCACCAAGGGCAAGATGGCCACCACGCCGGAAAAGCTCTACGCCATGGCCGATGCGGCCCTGTATCAGGCCAAGGCCGCCGGCAAGGACCGGGTCATGACCGCTCCCATTGCCGACCTGACCGGTCCGCCGGAGAAAACGCTCGTGCGCGCCGATGAGAAACGGTTTCTTTTCACGGGCCTAACAAAAGGATAAGACGGCGTATGTCCCAAGCCATCAATCCCAATACATCCCTGTCCGTGGCGATCCTGAGCGGCAAGGGCGGCGTGGGGAAATCGAATCTGGCGCTCAACCTCAGCTACGCCCTCTTCCGCGCCGGCCACCGCGCCCTGCTCATGGATTTCGACGTGGGCCTGGCCAACGTGGACGTCCTGCTCGGCCTGTCGCCGGAAAAAAACCTCCAGGACCTCTTCCGGCCGGAAGTCACGGCCGCCGAGGTCATGGTGCCCGTGGAGCAGGGCGGCTTCGATTTTCTGCCGGCTGCCAGCGGCGTGCCCGAACTCCTGGAAATGGACGACGACATGCGCGAAATCCTGTTCCAGAAGCTCAACGCCTCCTTTTCCGCCTACGACTACCTCATGCTCGACCTCGGCGCGGGCATCTCCCAGACCGTGCTTTCCGTGGCCGTCATGAGCCACGTGCGCGTGCTGGTCGTCACGCCCGAGCCCACGTCCCTGACCGACACCTATGCCGTCATCAAGGTCCTGCACACGCAGTACGGCATCACCGACTTCCACATCCTGGTCAACCAGGTCGAATCCGCCGCCGACACCAAGACGACCTACGGCCGCCTTTCCGCGGCCTGCCAGCATTTCCTGGGTTTCGCCCCGGAACTGCTCGGCGGCGTACGCAGCGACCCGGCCCTGCCCGACGCCGTGCGCCGCCAGATTCCGCTCATGCGCCACGCGCCGCGCAGCCCGGCCGCCCAGGATATCCTGAGCGCGGCGGTCAAACTCCACCGCATCCGCCAAAGCCGCCAGGAGGCCCTGCGAGACATGCCCGTGCTCGGGAAAATTCCCCAGCCGCGCAAGTAACCCTTGACGGGGATGGCTTTGATTCGGCAATAGTATGAAATAGATGGACGATTGCTTGTCCGCCGTCTTCCGGCGGCCCCGGCCAACCGTCAACAGCCCGAGGACCACGCGATGAACAAAAGCGAACTCATCAAAACCCTGGCCGAAACCAAGGACCTGCATATCGACGAAGCCGCCGATATCGTCAACGCCTTCGTCGATTCGGTCAAGCAGGCCCTGATCAACGAAGACCGGGTGGAAATCCGGGGTTTCGGCAGCTTCAAGATCAAAGGCTACAAGGGCTACACCGGCCGCAACCCCAAATCCGGCGACGTGGTTTCCGTGGCTCCCAAAAAACTCCCCTTCTTCCGCCCCGGCAAGGAGCTGAAGGAATACCTCAACAAATAGACCTATCATGCCCATACTGCGCCTTTTCCTCGGAGTCCTGGCCGCCCTGGCCATGGCCGCAGCCCCGGCTTTCGCCGCCGACCCGGTCCTGACCATCGCCTTCGCCGGCAACACCTACGGCTACTTCGATCCCTGCCCCACCTGCGGCCCGCAGAAACTCGGCGGCCTCGCCCGTCGCGCCACCTTCCTCAAGGACCTGCGCGAAAAGGCCCCCACCGCCGGCAAGACCCTGACCGTGGCCGGAGCCTGGGAGTTCCTGCCCGAGGTCGCGGCAGCGCCGCCGGAGCCGGCCAAGCTGCCGGCCGTGGCCAAGGCCCACGAACGCCTCGGCTACGACGTCTTCGTCCTGACCCCGGCCGAAATGAAAGTCCTGGCTGACAACAAGGCCGCCACGCCCAAGGGCGCGACGGTCCTCGACGCCGCGCCGTCCACCGAGATCCTCAACATCGGCGGCAAAGCCGTGGGCCTCGTGCTTTTTCCCATGCCCAAGGACATCAGCGCCCCGGTGCCGGACAAGCTCATGGACGCCACGGCCAAGGCCGCATCCGAACTGCGCGGCAAGGTCGCCCTGGTCGTCGGCGTCAGCCCCTGGGGAGCCCTCGACGAGGAGGCCTTCATCAACAGCCGCACCGGCGCGGTGGACGTGCTGCTCGGCAGCGGCGGCGGCTCGGGCTTCCCCTCGCGCACGTCCAAGGACGGCAAGACCCTGTGGACGCGCGCCTACATCAAGGGCAAGACCATCAACCGCCTGGATCTCACCGCCTTGCCCGGCGCAAGCGGGTTCACTTGGAAAATCGGCGAAAACTTCACGGCCAAGGTCCAGCCCCTGGACGAGGCCTTTCCCCAGGACGCGGCCATAGAAGCCCTCTTCTAGGTAACATCCGCGCACCCGTTTTCATGAGGCCTTTATCGTGACCAGATGCTTTTCACGCGCCCTGGCCGCCGTCTTCGCGGCGGTCCTGGCGCTGCCCTTGGCCGTTTCCTCCGCCACGGCCGCGCAGCCGGCAGCCGTCCTCTTTTTTACCGGCAACACCTACGGCAACATCGCGCCCTGTCCCTCCTGAGGCGGCAAACTTATCGGCGGGCTGGCCCGGAGGGCCGCCTTCATCAAGACCGAACGCGCCGCGCCCGCGGTCGCGGACCACATGCTGCTTCTCGCCTGTCCCTTCGAAATCCTGCCCGACGGCCCGGAAGCCAAGCCCGAGCCCAAGGCCCTGCCCGGCATCGTCAAGGCGTTCGACGCCATGGGCTACGACGCCGGAGCCCTCAATCCCGACGAGGCCGCGTATCTCAAAAAGGCCGGCGCGCCCCTGCCCGCCCGCTTCATCGTGCTCGGCGACGCGCCGCAAACGCAGCTCCTTAAAAAAGGCGGGACCACCTACGGCCTCGTCTTCTTCCCGGCCTCGCCCGACCTCAAAAAGCCCGTGCCCGAAACGGTCCTCGACGCGGCGGCAAATGCGGCCCACGAACTGCGGGGAAAGGCCAACGTCGTCATCGGCGTAAGCGGCCTGGGCCTTACCGCCGAACAGGATTTCCTCGACAAGCACCCCGGCGCGGTGGACATCCTGCTCGGCAGCGGCCCCAACGCCGGCACCTCCAGCCGCCTCTCGGCAGACGCCAGGACGCTCCTCTCGCGCACCTACATCAAGGGCAAGACGATCAACCGCCTGGACATCGACACGCTGCCCGGCGCGCCGGATTTCACCTGGAAACCCGGACAGAACTTCAAGACCGATGTCATCAGCCTCGACGATCGCTACCCCGCCGATCCCGCCATCGAGAAGATGTTGGGAGAAGAGTGAGAGGAAGAGTGGGGCTCTGCCC
>JAEWPX010000009.1 GCA_023399375.1 Pseudomonadota bacterium
GAATTTTCCCGGCGAGCCAGGAGCGCAGCGACGGCATCGCCGGGAAAATTCCGGCCTCGCCGACGCACTCCCGCGAACGACCACCTCGCCACCCGCTTGCCATCCTCCCGCATACCCATCCATCGAGGAGGTCCAGGAGGGGGTCACCCCCTCCTGGCCGCCGGAGGCATCTTCACGCTTCTCTTCCTCTCCGCTCCATCTCCGCTCCCATCACAAATAGCGCCGCAGCCACAGTTCGAGCATGACCAGCGCATAGATCCGCTTGCCGTGGTCGGCCACTCCCGTCGCATGCGCAGCGAGCAGCGCTTGCACGGCTTCCGGGCGGGCGATGTCGCGCGCCACCCGGCCGCCTGTCAGCAGATCGCGGGCGAATGCGCGCAACGGCCCGCGAAACCAGCCGCTGACGGGAAGGCCGAAGCCGCGTTTGGGCTGGCCGGCGATGCGCGGCGGCAGCATGTCGGCAAAGGCCCGGCGCAGCAGGTATTTGCCGGTGCGGCCGCGCAGTTTGAGCCGTGCGGGCAGGCGCGCGGCGAAGGAAGCGAGTTCCACGTCGAGGAAGGGCGAACGGCCTTCCAGGGCGTGGGCCATGGCCATGCGGTCGGCTTTGACGAGGAGGTCGCCGGGCAGGTAGACGCTCACGTCCGCGAACAGGCCGCGATCGAGGTTGTTGTCGGCCGTGGCGGCGGCGAAGGCTTCGGCGTAGAGGCCGACGGTGTCGTCGGGTCTGGCGGCGCGGGCGAAATCCGGGCGCAGGAGCGCCTCCCGGTCCCAGGGGGAGAAGTAGGAGCCCCAGCGCACGAGGCTGGCGGCGCGGGGCACTCGCACGGCCTGGGCCAGGCGCTTGAGGCCGGCGCGCCAGTCGGCTTCCACGGGCACGTCGCCCCGGGCGCGGAGCTTTTCCGCCAGCCAGGGCACGAAGCGGCGCGTCAGGCCGTGGGGGAGCTTCGCATAGAGGTCGGCCAGGGGATCGAGCCAGTAGCGCTGGTAGCCGGCGAACATTTCGTCGCCGCCGTCGCCGTTGAGGGCCACGGTCACGTGTTCGCGGGTGAGGCGGCACAGGTGCCAGGAGGCCAGGGCGGAGGGATCGGCAAACGGCATGTCCGTGGCCGCGACCACGTCTTCCATGACGGCGCGCGCGGCGTCGAAGCCGACGGTGAACTCGGTGTGTTGCGTGCCGTAGCGCGCGGCAACGGCCCGGGCCTTGTCGGTCTCGTTGAAGGCTTCCTCGGTGAAGCCGATGGAGAAGGTGCGCACGGGCCGGTCGGTCAGCCCGGCCATGACCGCGGTGACGATGCCGGAATCGACGCCGCCTGAGAGGTGTGCGCCGAGCGGCACGTCGGAAACGAGGCGCAGGCGCACGGCCTCGGTCACGCGCGCGCGCAGTTCGGCGGCGAGGTCGTCCGCGCTCCCCGAGAGCTTGGGCAGGTAGTCGAGCTGGAAATAGCGTTCGGGCCGGCCTTGGCCTTCTCGCCAGGTCATGGCGTGACCGGGCGGCAGGGAGCGGATGCCGGCAAAGCCCGTGGCCGGCTCGGGCACGTGCTGGAGCGTCAGGTAATGGGCCACGGCCGTGGGGTCGAGGCGCGGATGCACGTCCGGATGGGCGAAAAGCGCCTTGGGCTCGGAGCCGAAGGCGATGCCGCCGCCGGGAATCGCCGTGTAATAAAGCGGCTTCTTGCCGAAGGGATCGCGGGCCAGGAAGAGTTCCCGTTTCGCGGCGTCCCATATGGCCAGGGCGAACATGCCGCGAAGACGCGTGACGCAGCGCGGACCCATCTCCTCGTAGAGGTGGATGATGGTCTCGGTGTCGCCGGAGGTGGCGAACACGTGGCCCTTGGCCGCAAGCTCCTCGCGCAGCGACGCGAAATTGTAGATTTCGCCGTTGAAGACGATGGCGAGCGTGCGGGATTCGTTGAAAAGCGGCTGGTCGCCGGTGACGAGGTCGATGATGGCGAGCCGGCGGTGCCCCAGGGCCGCGCCGCCGCCGGAGGAGAACAGGTCGCGGTAGAGGCCTTCGCCGTCCGGGCCGCGATTGGCGATGGCGTCGGTCATGGCGGCAAGGATCTCGCCGACCTCCCCTTCCCCGCCCCGCAGGCTCACGAATCCGCAAATGCCGCACATAACAGATCGCCACCTTTCGCTATTTTTTTATAACGACGGACAACGGCAACCCGCCGCGTCAGCGCGCCGCCTGAGCGCACAGCGCCGCATACGCCTCGGCGACCACGCGCCAGGAGTATTCGCGCACGACTTTTTCCCGACCGGCCTGCCCGAGCCGCCAGCACAGGTTGCGGTCGGCGACGAGGCGGGCGACGACCGCGGTCAGTGCGGCGGCATCGTCCGGGGGTACGAGAAAGCCCGTGCGCCCTTCTTCCACCAGCTCCTCATTGCCGGCGATGCGCGTGGCGGCCACGGCCAACCCCGAGGCCATGGCCTCGAGCACGGCGTTGGGCATGCCCTCGTCGCGCGAGGGAAAAACGAAGGCGTCGGCATGGCGCAATGTTTCCGGCATGTCCGCGCGGGAGACCCAGCCGGCGAAGCGCACCTTGGCGGCAAGTCCCAGGCGCGCGGCCATGGCGGCCAGATCGGCGCGCAGCGGCCCGTCGCCGATGATCGTCGCTTCGAAGCAAGCCTCCTCCGGCAGGCGGGCCAGGGCTTCGAGCAGCACGTCGAGCCCCTTTTGCCGCACGAGGCGGCCGACGAAGACGAGACGCACCGGCCCTTCGCGCGAGAGCTCCTCGGCGGGCGCAAAGCGCGCGGCGTCGACGCCGTTCGGGATCATACGGATGGGGACCGCACCGGCGGAGCGCGCGGCCAGATCGGCCAGCCCCCGGCTGTTGGCGACGACCGCGGCGGCACGACGCCACAGGAACCGGATCAGCGGCGCGGTCAGGCAATGGTAGCCGGCCAGATCGTAGGGCTGAAAACCCGGCACGTCGCCGCCGCGCAGGGAAACGACATAAGGGACGCCGCGAAGAAGCCGCAGCAGCCACGCCGCCGGGCCGCAAGGGATGCCGAAAAAGGCCACGCAGGCGTCGGGTCGCCAAGCCCCGGCCGCAACCGGCAGATACGCGCAGGCGCTGGCCAGAAACGACAGCATTTCGAGCGGAGAACAATGGTCGGCATGCCTGCGCACGGCCGGAAGACGGCGAATTTCGAAGCCGTCCACCCGCTCCCGCGCCGGCAGGCCCTTGTACGCGGCCGTGACCACGCGCACGTCATGCCCAAGCGCCGCCAACTCCCGCGCCATGTTCGCCGTCGCATTCCCCGCGCCGCCGCCCAGCGGCGGATATTCGTAATTGAGGAGGAGGAGGCGAAGAATGCGAGAGGGGAACCCTTTTTGGGAAAAAGGGTTCCCCTCTCGCGCTCTCTCCTCCCAAAAACTTTCTATAGGGGGTTGGGTAGCCATACGAAGTCCCTACTTGTCATCGGTCGAGGGGGTCCGGGGGGGCCATGGTATGGTGGCCCCCCCGGCGGAGGAGTCCAGGGGAGGCAGCGCCTCCCCTGG
>JAEWPX010000011.1 GCA_023399375.1 Pseudomonadota bacterium
CAGGAGGGGGTGACCCCCTCCTGGACCTCCTCGACGGGGGGAGGGACGTGGGTTGGGGGTGTAAAGCAGCTCAGGATGGAGCCTGTCCGTCCGTTTCCTTGGCAGCGGGCAGTTCCACGGTGAAAACGCTGCCGCCGCCGAACGACGACTCGGCCCAGATGCGCCCGCCGTAATGCCGCACGATCTGGCGGCAGATGGCCAGCCCCAGGCCCGTGCCCTTGGCGACCTCCTGCACGGTGTCGCTGCGACCCACCTGGTGGAACTTGTCGAAAATGGAATCGAGCTCCTCCAGGGGGATGCCGATGCCCGTATCGGCCACGGCGATGCGCACGGTTTCGCCATGGTTGCAGACCTCCAGGCGCACCGTCCCGGCCCTGGTGAACTTCACCGCGTTTTGCAGCAGGTTGGAGACGACCTGGATGAGCTGGTCCGGGTCCATGTACAGGTCCGGGACATCCGGGTCCACCTGGATGTGGAAGGCGACTTCGGGCCGTTGCTCCAGGATCCCCTCAATGCTGCGCGCCGCCTTGGATACCACGGCGGCCGGGGAAAACCGTTCGTTGCGCCAGGACATGTTGCCCGATTCGATGCGGCTTAAGTCCAGCACGTCGTTGATGAGCCGCGTGAGGCGTTCGGCCTCGCCGAACACCACGGAAAGATTGTCGGCGATGCGCCGGCCCTTGGCGGCGAGCGCCGGGTTGGCCGCGGCCAGGGGCAGGAACTGGTCGGTGAAATCCCGGCCGATGAGCTTGGCGAATCCCAGGATCGAGGTCAGGGGCGTACGCAACTCGTGGGACACCGTGGACAGGAACACGGATTTCATCCGGTCCAGCTCGCTCAAACGGATGTTCGCTTCGGCCAGCTCCAGGGCTTGCAGGCGCAGATCCCTGGTGCGTTCCTCTACCTCGGCCTCCAGGCGTTGCCGGTGGTTGGCCAGCGCCGCCTCGGTTTTCTTGCGTTCGCTGATGTCCGTGACCATGGCGATTGCCCCCTGGGCCTTGCCCGTTGCGTCGTACAAGGGGCTCGTGGACACGAGGGTCCAGATTTCCTCCCGGTTCTTGCGGCGTAGCCTGAGCTCCTGCACTTCGCTCGCGTCCCGGTGCAGCCCGTCCATCTGCCGGCGCGCCGCCTGCGTGGACTCCCGGGACACGAAGTCGTCGAAGGCGATGCCGAGCATCTCGCCCGGGGCGTAGCCGAGCATGTCCGCCAGACGGCGGTTGACGAAGGTCGTGCGCCAGGCCGCGTCCAGGACCCACACGCCTTCGCCCGCGGTCTCCACGATCCTGCGGAATTTTTCTTCGCTTTCGCGCAGCGCCATGTCCGCAAAATGACGGTCCGTGACGTCGCGTATCGCCTCGATGCCGCCGGTGATGCGCCCCGAGCCGTCGCGCAGGGCCACGGCCTTGGCCCAGACGTGGCGCGGCCCGCCGGGCAGGGCGGCGACCGTGACTTCGGCGATGACCGCGTCCTCGGTCAGTTCGGCCACGGCGTAACGGGCGTCCGGGCGCTGCACCGCGCCCCGGGCGTAATCGATCAATAGCGGCGTGGCGTAGCCGTAAAACGGCAGGCCATAGGCGAAATCCGCCTTGCCGAGCATGTCCTCGGCCGCGACGCCGGTGAGTGTTTCCATGGCCCGGTTCCAAAAGACCACCGCTCCTGCGCCATCGACCACGAACGTGGGGTCGGGCAGGAAGTCGATGATGTCCGCGAGCTTCCTGTCCCGGATCTTGACTCCTTCCTGAGCCTGGCGCAGGGCGGCGATGAGTTCGGATTGGCGGAGGTTGGTCAGGGCCATATCCGAAAGAAGGGTCGCGAACCGGTGGAGCGCCTGGCAGATTTTCCCGAACCGTTCCCGGCTCATGCGCGGCACGCGTGCCAGGGCTTCGCGAAAGACCTCCT
The DNA here is from genome assembly GCA_023399375.1 of Pseudomonadota bacterium. Classification (GTDB taxonomy): domain Bacteria; phylum Desulfobacterota; class Desulfovibrionia; order Desulfovibrionales; family Desulfovibrionaceae; genus Solidesulfovibrio. Next base: position 1,900 of record JAEWPX010000011.1, read on the forward strand.
CGTCGGCCCCGATTTCCCTGGCGTAGGCCATGACCGCCTCGAGGTCCACGGAGTCGTCGATCACCTGGCCGATGAGCCAGGTGGCGATGTGACGGCCGTCGAAGAAGATGCAGGTCGCACCGTCGATGAGGCCGGCGCTTTCGCATTTCGCGATGGTCGGTCCCGAGTCGGTGGCGCGCCCCAGAATGGTGTCCGAGCGCCGGCAGTTGGCGCGGCCTTTGGGCGTGGCGCGGATGACGTCGCGGCAAAGGGAGGTGAAGTTGCTGGACCGCGTGATCGGACGTCCCGAGGGGTCGACGATGAGCGAGGCGACGTTTGCGGCCTCGGCGAACGCATCCTGGATGCGTTGGATCTCCTCCACGGAAAAGACGTCTTCGAAACGCGGGGTGTTCGGAGCGGGGGAGAGAGACGGATCGCCGGAAGACCCGGCTTCTCCGTCGGCGCGGGGCTTCGGGTGGGGTGTTTCCTTGTCCTGTCGGCTGCGCATGTCCCTCCCCCGGATGAGCCGGTTGCTGGGCTTTGAGGCAGCATACTCCAATAGCCACGCCAATTCCAACAACTATTTCCGTAACGCCGGCCGTATGGCATGTATGCACCGCTACGCCGCCATGCTTGGGGGACGCCGGGCGACAGCGCAAAAGCGGCAGGAGGCGCCATGTTTCATATTGCATTCATTATGAAACATCGTGCCGTGCAGCGGCAGGGGTGCGGCCGGCATTTCCCAAAGGAAACGCCGGCCGCATGCAGACGGGGCTATGCCGGGCAGGTGGCCTGGATGCGGCGCACCACCCAGGTTTTCACCACCTGGGCCAGGCACATGTAGCAGAAGATGACCAGCGCCATCAGTCCCCAGTAGCCGGTCGGCGGCACGACGAGGCCGAAGGTTTGGGCCAGGGGCGAGAAGGGTAGCCAGACGCCGAAGGCGCAGATGAGGATGGTGGTCGCGCCGAGAGGCAGGCTGGCCCAGCTTTGCAGGAAGGGGATGTTGTCCGTGCGGATCACGTGCACGATGATGGTCTGGGAGAGCAGCGACTCGATGAACCAGCCGGTCTGGAAGAGCGCCGGATTGGTCCAGGCCCCGAAGAAGTGGATCATGATGAAGAAGGTGACGTAGTCGAAGATGGAGCTGACCGGGCCGAGGTAGAGGATGTAGCGCCGGATGTCGTCGATGCGCCAGCGCCGGGGCCTGGCCAGGATGTCCGCGTCCACGTTGTCGGTGGGGATGGCGGTCTGGGAGAAGTCGTACATGAGGTTGTTGACCAGGATCTGGATCGGCAGCATGGGCAGGAAGGGCAGGAAGGCGCTGGCCCCGAGCACGCTGAACATGTTGCCGAAGTTGGAACTGGCCCCCATGCGGATGTACTTGGTGATGTTGAAGAAGATCTTGCGGCCTTCGAGCACGCCGTGTTCGAGCACGTGCAGGCTCTTTTCGAGCAGGATGATGTCCGCCGATTCCTTGGCCACGTCCACGGCGCTGTCCACGGAGATGCCGACGTCCGCCGCGCGCAGGGCCGGGGCGTCGTTGATGCCGTCGCCCATGAACCCGACCACGTGCCCCTGGTGGCGCAGCGCCGTGACGATCTGCTCCTTCTGCATCGGGTCGAGCTTGGCGAAGACGTGGCAGATGCCGACGGCTTCATGGAGCTCCGCTTCGCTCATGGCCGCCACCTGTTCGCCGGTGATGATGTGGTCGCCGGCGTCAAAGCGGACTTCGCGGCAGATTTTCGCCGTGATGACGGCGCTGTCGCCGGTGACGATCTTGGGCTGGATGCCGTGGGCGATCATGGTCGCCAGGGCGTCGGCCGCGGTGTCCTTGGGCGGGTCGAGGAAGGCCAGGTAGCCCATGAGCGTGAGGTCGCATTCGTCGGCCACGGCGAAGTCGCGGCGCGCGCCGTCCACTTCCTTGTAGGCCAGGGCCACGACGCGGAAGCCGTCGTCGTTGAGGTCGTGGACGAGCTGCTGCCGGGTGGCCAGATGGTGCCCTTCGAGCGGCTTGACCACGCCGTTTTTGATGTAGGTGCGGCTTTTTGCGAACACTTCCTCGGCCGCGCCCTTGCAGATGAGGATCGCCTTGTCCGTGCGCTTGTCGCGCACGATGACGCTCAAGCGTCGGCGCATGAAGTCGAAAGGTATCTCGTCGAGCAGCTCGTAGTCGGCAGGGTTGATAGATTCGCCCACGGCGTCGCCGGAATCGATGACGGCCACGTCCAGGGCGTTCTTCAGGCCCGTTTGCAGCTTGCTGTTGAGGTAGGCGTACTCGAGGACCGCATGGTCTTCCTCGCCTTTGATGTCGAGGTATTTTTCCAGGATGATCTTGTCCTGGGTCAGCGTGCCGGTCTTGTCCGTGCACAGCACGTCGATGGCCCCGAAGTTCTGGATGGCGTCCAGGCGCTTGACGATGACCTTGTGTTTGGACATGGCCAGCGCCCCCTTGGACAGGCACACCGTGACCACCATGGGCAGCATTTCCGGGGTAAGTCCCACGGCCACGGCCAGGGCGAACATGAACGCGCCCATCCAGTCGTGGGTGGTCGCGCCGTTTATGACGAAGACGAACGGCACCATGACGAGCATGAAACGCAGCATGAGCCCGGTGAAGCTCTTGATGCCCTTGTCGAAATCGGTTTCGACGCGTTTTCCCGAGAGTTTGGCCGCGATGCCGCCGAAATAGGTCTTGACTCCGGTGGCCGTGACCACGGCGGCGGCGGAGCCGGACACGACGTTGGTGCCCATGAAACACATGGCCGGGTCGCCGAGGCCGGTTTCGCCCTCGCGCGGGGACTCGTCCGCCGGCCGGGCCGTTTTTTCCACGGGCAGGGCCTCGCCCGTGAGCATGGCTTGGTTGATGTGCAGGTCCTTGGCGCGCAGGAGCTGCACGTCGGCCGGCACCATGTCGCCGGCGGCGAGCAGCACGATGTCGCCCGGCACGACCTGGGCCAGGGGAATTTCGCGCTGCTGCCCGTCGCGCAGCGCCGTGGCCGTGGTGTGAACCATCTTCTTGAGTTCGGCCGCCGCGGTGTCGGCTTTCGCTTCCTGGATGACCTTGAGCACCACGCCCATGACGGCCATGCCGATGATGACCACGGCCGAGCGTATGTCGTCCGTGGCGTAGGAGATGCCGCCGAGCACGAACAGGAGCAGCACGAGCGGGTTTTTCACGGAATCCCACAGCCGGTCCAGGAAGGTCACGGGCTTGGCCGTGACGGCCTGGTTGGGGCCGTACTGCCTGAGCCTGTCCTTGGCTTCCTGGGAGCTCAAGCCCGCAAACGCGGGTTTTTGCTCGGCTTCGGGTTCGTTCAGCCATTGCCCGGAGACGGCGACCTGCTCCCACAGGCCTTGCAGGTGGCGGTAGACGTCGTAGGCGGAAATCTTGCGCTGGTGGGCCAGGGCGTCGAAGGCGTTGGCTTTCTGGACGAAATGTTCGAGGTTTTTGAGGAACTCGTCTTCAGGCGCAAGGCGCAACGTCTCGCTTGCGGCATTGGTTTCCGCATTCTGCGAGGCGGCCTGCGGGGGGTACTTGGGATCGGTCATGGGCGCTCCGGATCGTGCATGGGGATTGCGCTGGCAGAAGATGTTCCCGCCGCTTTTTTTCGGCGCGTCGCGGCCGGGGAGCGTTGCCGCCCCGGCCGCTGCGTAGCGAGATTCCTTGAAAACACGGTTCCGTTTTCAAGTACATGGATATCCGGTGACGATGCGGCGTGTTGCAGCACTGTCAGGAAGGCTGCGCCGCCGTGCGCGCCTGGCGCAGGAACTCCAGGCAGGCTGCGGCCGCCTTGTGGAAATCCACACCTCCGTCGATCTCCAGGACCGGCAGGTCGCCGAGCAGGTCGAGGTAGGCCTTCTGGCTGGCGATGGAGGGTTCGGCGGCGTCCTCGAATTCGTAGAAAAGGCCCACGTCCTTCATAAAGGCGGCCATGAGGTCGCGGCGGTCGCGCAGGCGCACGCGACTTGCCGTCATGGGCGAGACGTCGCGCTTCCAGCGCAGCACGACCAGCCCCGCCATGGGGCAGGACAGCTTGAAGCGGCCCTTGCCGAAGCAGTCGTCGATGAAGGCGTCGTACTTGTGCTCCAGATCCCACAGTTCGGCCTGGGGCAGGGCGGAGAAGCGCTTGCGGTCCTCGGCGTCCATGACCGGGGCGAGGTTCGGGTTGTTGAGCACGGTGCCGGGGTTGACGCGCGGCATCTTGGCCACGCCCGTCATGACGAGCCCCGCGCCCTCCCGGGAAACCATGACGCGGTCGTTGCTCACGAAATCCGTGCCGTGGCGCATGATCTCCAGGGCGAGGGTGGATTTGCCGGCCCCGGAAAAGCCGGAGATGACCAGCCCCGCGCCGCCTTCGGCCACGCCCGCGGCATGGAAGAGCAGGGCGCCGCGTTTGAGGCAGTGCTCGATGAAGCGGTTGTTGATGAAGTTGACGACCTGGTTGTCGTTTTCGATGCAGGGGCCCACGGCGTAGTTGTCGCCATGCCCGAAGAGGAAGATCAGTCCCGTGAGCAGCTTCTTGACCACGCGGCCGTCGGGCAGGTCGCAGTAGGATTCCTTGAGCTTGGTCTTGCCGGGTTCGCGCTGCTTGACGGCGAAGGGCAGTTCGAGATCGGGTGGGCCGGCCTCGATGGCCGTGACCGGGATGAGGGTCGCGCCGCCGCCGCCGATGAAGTCGCGGTAGTAGTTGGCGAGCTTTTCGATCAGTCCCTTGGAGTTGGAGGAAATGACCACGGTCACGTCGCCGAAGGTGACGTCCAGGCGGTGGGTGATGGGCGCGTCGGCGAGGATGGGAGCCATGAGCCCGGCGATGGTGGGGGTGGCGCGCATCAGATGTTCTCCAGCACGTAGTCGGCGTAGGCGCTCGCGGCGTCGATGCCGCAGGCGTCAAGCAGGCCGCGGAAGCCGCCGAAGGCCGAGACTTCATAGATGGCCGCGCCTTCCGGGGTTTCCACCACGTCGACGCAGGTGAAGGCCATGTCCGGGAACAGCGCCTGCGCCTTGTGCGCCAGGGCTATGATCTCCTGCGAGGGCTCGTGGGGCACGTAGCGGCCGCCGGTGCGCGTGGTGGTGTCCCAGGACGCGCCGCTGCCCTGGCGGGCGTAGGTGGCCAGGTATTTGCCGCCGAGAAACGACACGCCGAGATCGAGGTGGCCGCCGGCGTGGGAGACCATCTTCTGGATGTACATGACCTGGTTGCCGGCCGCCTTGTAGTCGGCGATTTCCTCTCGGGCGTCGGCGGTGTCCTCGATGACGGTCATGCCCCGGGCCTTGGAGGAGAAAAGCGGCTTGAACACGGCCTTGCCGTAGAGCGCCACTGTGGCGGCGGCTTCCTCGATGTCCTCGGTCACGACCGTGGGCGGCATGGGGATACCGCCGAGACGCAGCACCGTGGTGCCGCTTAAGCGGTCGATCAGGCGCAGCATGCTGTCGGGGTTGGAGAAGACGGGCACGCCCTTCTGGTGGAGGAAGCGCAGGATCTCCATGCGGTCCAGGGCGTCGGGGGTGTAGGACGGGGCGATCTTTTTCACGATGATGGCGTCGAGGCCGGTGAGGTCGGTCCCTTGGCAAAACACCTTGCCCGTATCCAGGTCGAGGCGGACCTCGGCCATGTCGATGCACAGGCGAAAGCCCGTCTTCGCTTCCAGGGCGTCCAGGAGCCGCAGGGTGGACCATCCCTTGGGGATGCCCACCACACCGATCTTTTTCATGATTCCTCCCATGATCTTCTCGCCGTCATGGCGCTCGTCCGGCGCGGCGTCGCGCTTGGCCCGGACAGGCCCCGAGCGCGGGTCGCCTCCGGCAAAAGGGTCGTTCGCGCCGCTGTGCGGCGACACTTCCGTGAAGGGCCGCGCGCCGGGGCGTACGGCAGGGTCAAGCAACGTCAGTAGCAGGCTGCGGCCAGGGGCAGCCGGAAGGCGGCCGGGGGACCGGCATGTCCGGCCACGCGGCCAAGCAGGTACATGCCGCGGGAAAACATCAGCCGGGAAAACCGCTCGCTCAGTTCGAACCGCGTCGAGGTGATGTACGAGCGGGCCAGCCCCAGGGCCACGCGCAGTTCGAAGGTGTCGTCGCCGTTTCGGGCGGCGAATCCGCGTGCGAATTCAAAAAATTCCGCGATGATGGCGTTTAAGATGCGCCGCCTGGACGCGTCGAAGACGGGCAGGCGGAAGTTGGACACCATGAAGACCGACGTGTCCTGAGCCAGGTCGCCCGGGGCGGAGCGGTGCAGGTCGATGTAATGGATCCGGTCCCCGGCCGCGTCGTAGAGGATGTTGTTGCTGTTGTAATCGCCGTGCAACAGCACCGTGAAGGGGGCCGCAAGGCCCGCTTCCACGGCCTCGGCCCCGCGCAGGGCGTCGTCGAAGTTCGGCAGGGCGTAGTTCCCGATGGCGCGCGGCAGGCTGCGAAAGCCCGGATGGACCGTGAGCACCTCGCCGAGCCGGGAGCGCAACTGGGCCATGGTTCCGGCCGGGACGGCGGTGCGCTCGAGGGTCTTTTCCCAGATTTCGCCGGCCACGCGGCACTGGGCGGAAAGGGCGCGGCGCAGCAGCGGCAGCTCGCCGCCCAGGGCGATGTCCTGGATGGTCTGGCCGGGGAGCAGTTCGATCAGCATGGAGCTCGATTTGCGTCCTTCCCGGAAGGCCTCCACGCGCGGGACGAGCCCCGGCATGAGGCCTTCCCAGTGCTCGATGTTGTCCGCTTCCTTGCGCAGCTTGGCCGTGTCTCCATCCTTGAAGATGACCTCGCGGCCGGACTCGCCTTTCCCGTCCCGGTCGGCCACCCGACCGATGCGGCAACCCGAGCGAGTGCCCCAGATGGACTCGAAGTCGATTTCGGTCAGGGGCAGTTCGTGACCGCTTTCGGCCAGGATGTCCTTGAGCGCCGTGAACTGGTGGATTTTGAACTTGTCGCCGGTGATGGCGAAGATGGCCGCCTCGCCGACGTTTAAGAGCGCATCGCCCATGCGCTCCAGGTAGCGGAAGATAAAAAGCGTGGTCAGCAGGTCGCCGGTCTGGAAGCCCGAGCGCAGCTCGTCGCGGATGCGGTCGAACTGCTCCTTGTAGAGCCTGTCCAGGTGCAGTTCGCAACGGCATATCTTGAGCGCCGCCGACATGTCGCGTTCGAGCACGGCCTTGGGCGTCCACTCGAGGGCCTTTTTGACCTCCGCGAAAAACGGTTTGTACGCGTAGCGCTGGATGCACTCGGGTTCGTCGTAGTGGCGGGTCTGGCGCACCACGTTGACCACATGGTCGCCCACGCGTTCGAGGTTGTTGCCGATGATGTTGAGCGCGCGCATCCGGGCCGTTTCCTGCGCGGTGAGCCGGTCGGCCCCGAGCAGAGTGGCGAAGCAACCGTTTTCGATGACGCTCTTGAGGTTGTCGATATAGTCGTCGCGGGCCTCGATCTTGGCGATGGCCCGTTCGTCGTGCTTTTCGATGACGGCCATGGCCGCCTCGACCTGCCGTTCGATTTCGACGAGCAGGAACTGGAAGTTCGTTACGATCTCATGCATCGCCCGCATCCCCTGGCGCGATGAGCAGGGGCGCGTCGACCAACTCGCATTCCCGCTCCTTCCAGCGGAAGGTCAGCTTGAGCTTGCGGTCCTCGCCTTTCTGCTTGCCCTCGATGGTGACGGCGATGAGCCCCTTGGGCAGGAGCTCCAGCACCTGTTCGCCCTGGCGCAGGGTCACGGTGCCGCGCGCGAAACCGTCACGCACCGCTTCGAGGTAGGCGGCGATGGCGTCGCGTTCCTGCAGGCCGTCGTATTTGAACAGCTTGTTCGTCACATTGCCTCCTTGGGTTCCGGACGCGCAAGGGCCGCTTCACGGACGCGAAGGGGTCACTAGCACCCGATTATGAAGATACGGTGAAGCCCGGGACGCAAATTTGACGCGGCGCATGTTTCGTTCGCGCGTATGGCCCGTTGCGCAAGGGGCTGCAACACCGAATCGCCATCGTTTGTTGACGTTTCCTCCATCCCCGGGGGGGATATCCCGGGAAAACGCCTGCATGTCGCCGGTGGAGGAGGGACCCATGGGTCAGGAAGAGATCGATCGTTTCCTCGAATACCTGCGGGAAAACAAGGACAGGCTGCTCCTGGTCGGCGGCATGCCGCTGCCGGAGCTCGTCGACTACGCCGCAAGCCTCGGCTTCCACTTCACGGCAGAGGAGCTCAAGGCGAGGCAGGCCCTCGTCCATCTCGTCGAAGGCACGTAAGGCGCATCGGGCCGCGGCGCGATGTGCCCCGGTCCCGCGCCTTCCGGCAAGGCGGCCGTCCGGGACCGGACGGCCCGGTCCAGCCCCCGCGGCGTCGCGACGCGTTCCTTCGCCCGGACGGCCTTTGCCACGGATTACGGCATGGATTTCCTTTCGGGTCTCGACGGCCATCTCCTTTTTCTCCTCCTGGCCTCGCTCGGCATCGCTCTCTCTTTCGAATTCGTCAACGGCTTTCACGATACGGTCAACACCGTGGCCACGGTCATCTTCACCAAGTCCCTGCGCGGCCGCACCGCGGTCGTGCTGTCCGGGGGCTGCAACTACCTCGGCGTACATCTCGGCGGCATCGCCGCGACCTATTCCATCGTGCACCTGCTGCCCGCGGACATGCACGTCTCGGCCATCCTCTGAAACTTCACGGACATCCTGTGCCTGGACGGCGCTTCCCGGCGCATGCAGGGCATCGCGCCCGAAGCGGACCGTGAAATGATCGGGCGCTGGCGGGAGGTGTTGCGCCGGCCCACGGAATATGCGCCGGACTGGGTGCTCCTGGCCGTGTCCGTGGCCCTTGGCGTCGGCACCATGGTCGGTTGGAAGCGTATCGTCGTGACCATCGGCGAAAAGATCGGCAAGACCAAACGATCCTATTCCCAAGGAGCCGCGGCGCAGGTGGTGGCCATGGCCGCCGGGAAGAGCGGGCTGCAAATGCGCATGCTGCGCTCCATCGCCATGGCCTGGGTGTTCACCTTGCCGGCGGCCATGTTCCTCGGCGTGGGGCTCTTTTTTTTCTTCGCGCTGCTGGCCTGACCGCGCCGGCAGCTGGCGGCCTAGGATGCATTTGCGTCTGGTTGGACCGTCCCCCTGTCGCCGAGGGCCGCTTCTGCACGGCGCAGGCTTTCCTTGATGGCGTCGAAAAGTCGCTCGGCCGTGTCGCTGTCGCTGCGGCGCAGGCTTTTCTCCAGATCGCCGGCAAGGCGTCTTGCGGCCTCGGCCCCGATCGCACCGACGAGGTTCTTGAGGGAATGCGCGGCAAGCGCCGCTTCGTCCCAGTTCTCGCTGTCGCGGCAAAGCATGATGCGGCGCAGCTTTTGCGGGTACTGGCGCAGGAAATCCGACTCCAGTTCCCGCAGCAGTTCCGTGTCGCCGCCCAGACGCTGCAATGCTGTCGCCGTATCCAGGTCCGGGGCGGCAGCCTGCGCCGCGTCCGCCGTTTTGGGTTTGTCCGGGACTGTGATGCCGCCGAGCAGGAGCCCCAGGGCCTGGAAATCGAGCGGCTTGGCCAGGTAATCGGTCATGCCGGCCTCCAGGCAGCGCTGGCGCACGCCGCTCAGGGCATGGGCGGTCATGGCGATGACCGGGCGGGAACGGTTCATGGGGCCGGCCTCGCCGGCCCGCAGCCTGCGGGTGGCTTCGAACCCGTCGCATTCGGGCATTTCCAGATCCATGAGGATGACGTCGAAGGGCTGGCTGGCAAGACGGTCCAGGGCCTCCCGCCCGTTTTGGGCCACGACGAAGGTGTGCCCGCGACGACCGAGGTAGGTGGCGGCCACCTTGACATTGACCGGGTTGTCTTCGGCCAGGAGGACGCGCAGGGGCGTCTGCGCAGGGAGAATCAATCCGGCTGCCGCCGGAGGTTCCGCGCCGCGCTCTTCCGGCTGCGTTTCGGGCAGGGGAACGGCGAAGCGGAAGGCGCTGCCGCGCCCCGGCGCGCTTTCCGCCGCGATGGTGCCGCCCATGAGGCGCGCCAGTTCCCGGCAGATGGCCAGTCCCAGGCCCGTGCCGCCGTAGCGCCTGGAGACCGTGGCGTCGGCCTGGGTGAACATGTCGAAAATGCGGCCCAGGCGTCCTGGTGCGATGCCGACGCCAGTGTCCGCCACGACGAAGGAGATCTGCGCGGCGTTTTCCGCCGTTGCGGCGGCGATACGCCCGAGCGAGACGGACACGCCGCCGGCCTCCGTGAATTTGATGGCGTTGCCGACGAGGTTGACGAGGATCTGGCGCAGCCGGATCTGGTCACCGCGCACGAAGCGGGGGACATCCGGCGCGACGGACAGACGCAGCGCAAGGCCTTTGCGTGCGGCCTGGGGGCGCATGGCGCGCACGGTGGCGGCCAGGGTGCGTCGCAGGTCGAAGGGCTCGCTCGCCAGTTCCAGCTTGCGTGCCTCGATCTTCGAGATGTCGAGGATGTCGTTTATCAGGTCGAGCAGGATGCCGGCGGACTCCCGGGCGGTTTCCAGGGCGTCGCGCTGGGCCGGGGCCAGTTCGCTGCCGAGCGTCAGGTCGGTCATGCCGATGACGGCATTGAGCGGCGTGCGGATGTCGTGGCTCATCTTGGCCAGGAAGTCGCTTTTGGCCCGGTTGGCTCTTTCCGCCTCCTCCTTGGCCAGGCGCAAGTCGGCCTCGATGGCCTTGGTCGCGGTGACGTCGCGCGCCACGGCGAAATAGCGCCGTTCGTCCTCCGGTCCGCCCGGATAGCGGTGCACGCGTATGGCCACGGAGAGCAGCGTCCCGTCCTTGCGCCGGTATTGCTTTTCGAAAATCGGGGAAAACCCGTGGGCGTCCACGGCGTCGTGCAGGATCGCCTCCTCTTCCTCGTGCCACTCGGGGGGCGTGATGTCCCTGTAGGTCATGCCGGCGAGTTCCGCCTCGGTGTAGCCGAGCATCTCGCGAAAGGCCGGGTTCGTTTCGACGATGCGGTCCTTGCTGTCGATCACGGCGAAGCCGTCGCGCATGGAGGTCACAAGCGACCTATAGCGCATTTCCGAGGCGGCCAGGGCTTTCTCGGACCGGTTGCGGGTGGTGATGTCCAGGCACACGCCGACGATGCCGGCCGGCGTGCCCGAGGCGCTGTAATACGCAGATTTGAAGATCAGGAACTCATGGTCAAGGCCGTCCATGAGCCGGAGCGTGGTTTCGAACTGGACGGAGCGTGACGGGGAAGCAAGGACTTCCCTGTCGGTCGCCACGCAGCGGGCGGCCATCTCCGGCGCATCGATCTCGCAGGAAGTCTTTCCCTTGACGAGGGCCAGGGGGCGGATGTTCGTCTCGTAGGTCTTGTTGACGCCGACGATGCGTCCTTCGAGATCCTTGTAGAACAGCGGCGCGGGAATGGCGTCGATGATCTCCTGTGTGAAGCGGATGCGCTCGCGCAGCGCGTCGGCCATGGCGTCCAGGGCCGCGCCGAGGTCGGAGAGTTCTCCGTGGCCGCCGCCCATGTCGCAACGGCGGTCGAGGTCACCCACGGCCATGGCCTTGGCCATGCGGGCGAGTTTGCTCGCCGGCAGCAGCAGAAACGTCCGGCCGAACAGGCGTGCAGCGAAAAGCGCCAGGGCCAGGGTTACGGCGAAAATCACCATGTCCTGGAACAACAAGGCGGCCAAGGGGCCTTCGGCCAAGGTTTTGGGCTGCCTCACGCGCAGGTGCAGCGGGTTTTTTCCTTCGAACGACACGTCGGCCATGGAGGAAAAATAGGGGGAGCCGTCCGGTCCTGGGCCTTCCACGATCGCCTGGGGCGCGCGTTCGTGTCCGGCCAGGACCTGTATGGCGTCCGGCAAGGGCTGGCCGATCCGCTGCGGGTCTTCCGGCCAGTTGGCCAGCACGAGTCCCGTGGCGTCGAACAAATCGGCCTGGCTTTGCCGCGGCATGTTCGCATTGGCCATGACGCGCATCAGTTCAGACAGCCTCAAGGCGATGGTGCAGACCCCGATGACGTCTCCAGAATTCCCCCGTACCGGTCGGGACAGGGCGACCCCCGCTATCCCACTGCGTTTCCCGCTGGCGAAGGAGCCGATGCCGAGAGGGGTGCCGGCCATCGCCGCGCGCACCCAGGGGCGGTCGGTATAGTTGGCCGCGCGGGTGTCGGGCAGCGTCGAGGCCACGATGTTTCCTTGCAGGTCGACCAGCGTGATGCTCGAAAAGTCGGGGAAGATGCCCTTGGCTTTGTCGAGGAGGGCATGCGCCGTCTCTGGTTGCATCGAACGTATTTCCGGAAGCAGGGTCAACCCGGCGAGCGCTTCCCCTGTGGATTGTAAGAGTTTGCCTATATTCGATGCAGCCAGTTCCGTCACGATGCGCAGGTTGTCCGCTGCGGTCGTAAGGGCCATGGCGCGTTTTTCCATGGCGGAGACGACGTGGAGAATGATGGCCGGAGTCAATGCCAAAAGGACAAGCAGTGTAATGCGTACCTGCAAACTCTGCAGCCGTGGCCATTTCATGATTGCTCCGGTCTTCTGGGCAGGATTGGACGCTGTCTAAGACTCGATAAAATATAGTGTTGCGGTAGTTATGGCAAGCGTGTCTTGCATGAAATGGTGCTGTTCAAGCGGCGGACAAATAGGATCGTCCCAGTCTGAATCCGCGGCGCTCCAGGAAGGCGGAAAGGGATTCCACGGCGCCGCGGCTGGACACGTAGGGCAGGACGAAGCAGTCGCCCGGCGGCGGCGTATCGGTCAGGGGCAGCACCGGCCGGCCGCCGATGACGCAGTGCACCTTGCGCGGGTCGATGTCGAGCCAGGCGGTGATGGCGACGCCGTGGTCGAGCAGGTGCTCGGCGCGGCGGCGCGTGATGCGGCCTGCCCCGGCCACGAGGACGTTCGGATGGTGGGGGTTGATGCGCTCAAGCAGCCGGGCCAGGTAACCGGCTTTGACCCGGAAGAAGGCCTCCGTGTCGTAGCGCGCGTCGGTGCGCGACAGCCGACCCGGCGGATCGTTCCAGACGAGCAGGGGCTCGGGAACCTTGGCCATGGCCACCCCGGCGTCGAGCCAGCGCAGCCAGAGCTCGTAATCCTCGGGGAAAGGGCCCTGGCGATAACCGCCGTGACGGCCCGGCAGTTCGGCCCGAAACATCACCGAGGGATGGGGCAGGGGCGATTCCCGGAAGATGCCGAAGCGTATCGCTTCGGGGTCGCGCAGACTGTTGGCCCAGTCGAGATGGGCGCAGTAGCCCCGGGCCTTGTCGGGATCGCCGCCGAAGGCGGCCAGGCAGGAAATCAGTCCGATTTCGGGGTGGACGTCGAGGGCGGCGGCCTGGCGCGCCAGGCGCGCGGGCCGGCAGACGTCGTCCGCATCCATGCGTGCGATATAGCGCCCGCGCGCGGCGGCAATGCCGGCGTTTAATGCGGCCACGATGCCGCCGCGATTCCGGGCGAGGACGCGCAGCCGCGCATCGCGGGCGGCGTACCCTTCGAGAACGGCCCGGGTCGCGCCGCCGTCGTCGGAGCCGTCGTCGACGGCCACGATCTCGAAGTCGGACGCGGTCTGGGCGAAGAGGCTTTCCAGGGCGGCGGGGAGCGTGGCGGCGGCGTTGCGGACCGGCATGACCACGGAAATCATGGCGGCATCCTAGCGGTGGAAAGGGCTTGCCGCAAGCCCGCGTCGTGTCGCCAAGGGCGCGGTTTGAGCATTGCCACGATTGGCCTGCTCTGTTATTTGGTGAACATCCCAGAGGGGAGACGTCGTATCGCCATGTCTGACCCGCGCATCATCCTTGCTTCGGACAATGCCGCCCTGGCTGCCGCGCTCGTCCGGCAGTGCGGCGGTTCCCCCCTTCCCGGCGCCGTCCGCTCCGGCGACCCCGAAGCCGTGATGGCGCTTCTTGCCGGCGCGTCAGGGACCGATGGAGCGTTGTGCGTGGTGGACATGGATCTGCCGGGCGAAGCGGTGTCGCGTCTGGCCGCGGCGGCCGCCGCGGCGAAGGTCCCCTGGCTGGCGGCCGGCAGCCTCTACACGCCGCAACTGCGCGAGCAGGCCGAAGCCCTCGACGCCATCGACTTCGTGGTGGCCGATCCGGAAGAGCCGGAACGCGTGGCGCAATTCGCCTGCCGGCTGCTCAAGAACCGTCACTGCCGCATCCTGGTCGTGGAGGACTCCGCCTTCATGCGCCGCCATCTGCGCGGCCTGCTGCGGCGCTACCAGTTCCGCGTCCACACCGCCGCCGGCGCGGACATGGCCCTGCGCATCCTCGAGCAGCGCCCGGACATCGCCGCGGTCATCATGGACTACGACATGCCGGGCACCAACGGCGTGGAACTGACGCGGGCCATCCGACGGCGCTTTCGCAATCGCGAAGTCTGCCTCATCGGCGTCTCGGGCAAGGCCCCCCGATCCATTTCCGCGGAATTTCTCAAAAACGGCGGCGACGATTACCTGCACAAGCCCTTCGAGCGTGAGGAGCTCTATTGCCGCGTGCTGCACGGCGTCGAAGCCGTGGAGCGCATGCTCGAGATCAAGCGCCTGGAAAGGCTGCGCCGCATGTTCCTGTCCATGCTGGCCCACGACCTCAAGAGCCCGGCCGGCGGCATCGTGGGCGCGGCCAACCTGATCCTCGACGGCATCTGCGGCCAGGTCGGCGGCGAGGTGCGGGAGATGGCGGCGGTCATCAGCCAGGCCGGCCGGCGGCTGTGCTCGCTGGCCTCCAATATGCAGGATCTCACGCGCCTGGAAACGGGACGCCTGGAACCGGCGCTGACCATCGCCTGCCTCGACGGCATCGTCATGGAGCGGGTGCGCCTGGCCGAGGCCACGGCATCGGGCAAGGGCATCACCATCGCGACGGAGGTGGTGCAGACGCCGCCCATGGCCTTCGATCCCGACCTGCTCGCGAGACTCCTCGACAACCTGCTTTCCAACGCCGTGAAGTTTTCGCCGCCGCGCTCGAAGGTCCGGGTGGATTTGCGCCTGCTCGGCAACGAGGCAGTGGTGCGGGTGCGCGACCAGGGGCCGGGTATCCTGCCCGAAGAGCGCATGCGCCTTTTCAAGCCTTTCGAACGCCTCTCAGCCCGGCCCACCGCCGGCGAAAAAAGCCTGGGCCTCGGGCTTGCCATCGCCGAAGGCATCGCCGTGGCCCACGGCGGGCGCATCTGGGTGGAAAGCGAGCCCGGGCAGGGCGCCGCCTTCTGCTTCGCCCTGCCCGCCAATCCCGATCAGTCGCTCGTGTGCGCCTGCGCCTGCGAATAGACGTATTCCCGAAGACTCTGCACCCAGGGCCTGGGCGTGCGGCCGATGGCCTCGGCCAGCTTGGCGTTCGACAGCGCCGAATAGCGCGGCCGCCAGGCTTTTTGCGGGTATGCCGAGGAGGGGATGGGCAGCACCCGGCAGTGGATGCCGGCCGCGATCACGGCTTCGGCGGCCAGTTCGCACCAGCTGGCATGTCCCGAGCCCACGGCGTGGAAGACGCCGGTCTTTCCGGTCGCGGCCAAGTCCGCCGACCAGCCGGCCAGGTCCAGGGTGCAGGTGGGCGAGCCGATCTGGTCGGACACTACCTTGAGTTCCTCCCGGGTCCGGGCGAGGTTCAGGATGGTGTCCACGAAGTTCTTCTTTCCCGGTCCGAACAGCCAGGCCGTGCGCAGGATCTGGTATTTGAGCGTCCCGGCCTCCAGGATCGCCTTTTCCCCGGCCAGCTTGCTCGCGCCGTAGACCGAGCGCGGGTCGGTCGGGTCTTCTTCCCTGTACGGCTTGTCCGCGTCGCCGCCGAAGACGAAATCCGTGCTGTAGTGCACGAACATGACTTTGGCCGCGTCGCAGGCCCGGGCGAGCAGCCCCGGCAGGTCGCGGTTGAGGCGGTAGGCTTCGGCCTTGTCGTCCTCGGCCGCGTCCACGGCGGTGTAGGCCACGGTGTTGAACAGGTGCGTGGCGTCGTAGGCCTCGATGGCGCGCGCCACGGCGTCCGCGTCGAAGGGATCGAGCTCGCTGCGCGTGGTGGGCGAAACCGCGAATCCCGAAGCGAGGAGGGCGGCGCAAAGCGGGCGGCCGAGCAGCCCGGTCTTGCCGCCAAGCACGATGGCGCGGCCTTTTTCGGCGCTGGCGGCGGTCACGCCCTTGCTCCGTACCAGCTGTCCATGAACTGGCGGTAGGCCCCGGATTTGACGCTTTCAAGCCATGCGCCGTTGTCGCGGTACCACTGTACGGTCTCGGCGATGCCGCGCGCGAAGTCGTAGGCCGGGGCGAAGCCCAGTTCGCGGGCGGCCTTGGTGAAGTCCATGGCGTAGCGGCGGTCGTGGCCGGGGCGGTCGGTCACGAAGCGGATGAGGCTTTCGGGCTTGCCGAGGGCGGCAAGAAGCGTGCGCACGACCTCGATGTTGGGCTTTTCCGCGTCGCCGCCGAAGTTGTAGACCTCGCCGGCCTTGCCCTTGAGCAGAGCCAGTTCCACGCCGCGGCAGTGGTCCGTGACGAAGATCCAGTCGCGCACGTTCATGCCGTCGCCGTAGACGGGCAGGGGCTCGTCGGCCGTGGCCCGGGAAAACATGAGCGGGATGAGCTTTTCCGGGAACTGGTAGGGGCCGTAGTTGTTGGAGCAGCGAGTGATGACCGTGTCGTAGCCATAGGTTTCGTAGGCGGCGCGCACGAGCATGTCGGCCCCGGCCTTGCTGGCCGAGTAGGGGCTGTTGGGAGCCAGCGGCGTGTCCTCGCGGAATTTTCCTTCCGGCCCGAGCGTGCCGTAGACCTCGTCGGTGGAGACGTGGACGAAGCGGCGCACGCCGCCGCTGCGGGCCGCGTCGAGCAGGGCCTGCGTGCCGGCCACGTTGGTGGCGACGAACGGCGCGGCGTCGCTGATGGAGCGGTCCACGTGGGTCTCGGCCGCGAAGTTGACCACGGCCTCGATGCCGTGGGCGGCAAAGAGGTAGTGCGCCAGTTCGGCGTTGCCGATGTCGCCCCGGACGAAGACGTAGCGGCCGGCATAGGCGGCTTCGACGTCGGCCAGGTTCTGGCGGTTGCCGGCATAGGTCAGGGCGTCGAGGTTGACGATGGTCAGGTCGTCGTGGCGGGCCAGCATGTCGCGGATGAAGTTGGAGCCGATGAAGCCGCATCCGCCGGTCACGAGCAGTCGCATCTGTATTTTTCCCTTTTACTCTGGTTGGTTACGTTTGACGTTCGGGCCAACGGACATCTTTTTACCCGTTTGCCTCAAAAAAGTCTTGCCAAAACAGGTCGGTCCACATACATTCTTCGACGGGCGATTAACTCAGCGGTTAGAGTGCCATCTTCACACGGTGGAAGTCCGGGGTTCAAATCCCCGATCGCCCACCACCGAACCCAAAAAAAACGCTCCGCACACGCGGGGCGTTTT
>JAEWPX010000124.1 GCA_023399375.1 Pseudomonadota bacterium
GAGGGAACCCCTTTTTTCAAAAAGGGGTTCCCTCCCCGCCTCTTCCGTCTGCCCTTGCTACGGCATCATCGGGGCCAGGTGCAGCCCCGTGTCCAGGGGCAGACCGGTCATGAGGTTGGCGCAGGCCACGGCCTGGCCGGACGCGCCGCGGCAGAGGTTGTCGATGGCCGAAACGATAACGAGCCGGCCGGTGCGCGCATCGACCACGAGGCCGATGTCGCAGAACATGGTGCCGCGCACGAAGCGCGTTTCGGGGAGCTTGCCCAGCGGCAGCACGCGCACCCAGGACTTGTCCGCGTAGTGCTTCCTGTAGAGGGCATGGACCTCTTCCACGGTCGCCTCGCGCGTCAGGCGCGTGTAGATGGTGGAGAGGATGCCCCGGTCGATGGGCAGCAGGTGCGGATTGAACGACAGGGTGATGTCCGCGCCGGCGATTTTCGAGACTTCCTGCTCGATCTCGGGAGTGTGGCGGTGCTTGCCCAGGTTGTAGGCGCGGAAGGTGTCGTGGACTTCGCAAAACAGCGTAGGCACGGCGGCCTTGCGCCCGGCTCCGGACGCGCCGGACTTGCTGTCGGCCACGATGCCGTCGGTCTCGATGAGCCCGGCCCCGAGCGCCGGGGCCAGCCCCAGGATGATCGAGGTGGGGTAGCAGCCGGGATTGGCCACGAGCCGGGTCTTCTTGATGGCCGGCCCGTAGAGCTCCGGCAGGCCGTAGACGGCCTCGGGCAGCAGGTCGGGGTGGCGGTGGTCCAGGCCGTACCAGGCGGCGTAGACGTCCTTGTCCGCCAGGCGGAAGTCGGCGGAAAGGTCCACGACCTTGAGCCCGGCGGCGAGCAGTTCGGCGGCGTAATCCATGGCCGCGCCGTGGGGCACGGCGAGAAAGACCAGCTTGCAGGACGCGGCCAGGTCGGCGGCGCCCGGTTCGGTCATGCGCACGTCGCCGGCCATGAAGCCCTGCAGGAAGGGATAGATGGCGGACAGGGGTTTGCCGGCCTCGGTGCGGGACGTGGCGCGCACGAGCCGCAGCACGGGGTGCACGGCCAGGATGCGGGCCAGCTCCATGCCGGTATAGCCCGTGACGCCGACGAGGCCGACGGGAATGGTTTCCATGGCGGTCTCCGGGGTTACTGCTTTCTGACGTAGGTCATACGCAGTTCGCAGAGGATGTTTTCGAGGACGTCGCGCTCCTCGTCGCCGAGGTTGCCGCGCGTCTTGCAGTCGAGCATGGCCAGGATGTCGATGGTGTGCTTGGCCTGCGGCAGGTTTTGCATGTATGCGCCCGTGTCCGGGTCCGGGGCTTCGCCCATGAGCACCATGGCCGACTGGGCCAGGGAGAGCACGAAGGTGATGAAGGAAACGGGGGGAAAACAGGGTTCCTGCCCCGAACGCCCCTCCTTGCAGGTCCCTTTTCCCTTGGCTCCGTTGAATTCCGCGTCGCTGCCCATCACACGTCGTCCTCCTTGCGCATGCCTTCGGCCTTGTCCAAAACGCGGGCCCCCGGTAGACAGGGGGTTGTCGCGAAACGGCAATCAGCCGGGGATTAGCCTATCCCAAACCCGTCCGGCATGCATCCGCTTTTTCCCGCCGTGCGCCGGGAAGCGGGCCGGATACGCCTGGAGGCAAGCATGCACACCAAGATCGTGGCCACACTGGGTCCCGCGTCGCTCAAGCCGGAAGTCATGCGCGAAATGGTCCGGCACGGCGTCCGCATCTTCCGTCTCAACTTCTCCCATGCCGACGCCGCCTATTTCGAACCCGTCATCAAGACCATCCGCTCCCTGGAAGGGGAATTCGGCATCCCGCTGACCGCGCTCGGCGACCTGTGCGGCCCGAAAACGCGCATCGGCGAGGTGGCCGACTCGCCGCGCACCGTGGGCAAGGGCGAGAGCCTGCTGCTGGGGCTTCCCGACGAGCGTCCCGATCCGGCCAAGGACGAACGCGTGTTCGTCTCGCTCGACATGCCCGAACTGCTCGCCGGCCTGCGCGTGGGCATGCCCGTCAACCTGAGCGACGGCCTGCTCCAGTTCTACGTCACCCGCGAACTCAAGGCCGACCGGCTCTACGAGATCGAGGCGCAAAACGCGGGCCTGCTCTCGTCGAACAAGGGCATCGCCTTTCCCGGCAAGCACCATCCCCTGCCGGCGCTGACGGCCAAGGACGTGAAGGACCTTCACGAAGGCCTCGAAGTGGGCGTGGACGCCCTGGCCATCTCGTTCGTGCAAAACGCGGGCGACGTGGTCATGACCAAGGAGGAGATCAAAAAGCACGGCGTCTGGGCGCCGGTCGTCTCCAAGCTCGAACGGCAAAACGCCGTGGACAACCTGGACGAGATACTCAAGGTCACGGACGCGGTCATGGTGGCGCGCGGCGACCTCGGCCTCGAGTGCCCCATCCCGGAGCTGCCGATCATCCAGAAAAAGATCATCCGCGCCTGCCGCCACGCCCAGCGGCCGGTCATCGTGGCCACGCAGATGCTGCTCTCCATGGTCAAAAACCCCATCCCGACCCGCGCGGAATCCACGGACGTGGCCAACGCCATCCTGGACGGCGCGGACTGCGTCATGCTGTCCGAGGAGACGGCCGTGGGCGACCATGTGGTGGAGACGGTGCGCGTGATGCGGGAGATTTCCGACAATGCGCTGGAGTACTACCTGGAGCGCATTCCTTCGCCGTACGCGCCCAAGCGCGAGAAGAACCCGGGCAAGTTCGTGGCCTATTCGGCGTGCCTCATCGCCGACAACATGGAGGGCAAGGCCATCGTCTGCCATTCCTTGAGCGGCTACAACGCCCGGATCACGTCGAGCCGCCGGCCGCGCCAGCAGATTTTCGGCGTGACGCCGGACCCGCGCGTGCTGCGCTTTCTCAATTTCGCCTGGGGCGTGCGGCCGCGCCTGATCGAGGGCGGTTCCGACGAGGACCACATCGCCCGCGTGGAGGCGTTCGTGCGCGCCTGCCCGGACATCGCGCCGGGCGAACCGGTGGTCATCACCGCCGGCCGCCCCACCCCGGGCAACGAGACGCCGGGCACCAACGAAGTCAAGATTTACTACAAGTAGTTTCCGTGCGCGGGAGGGACTGGCCGGTCCCTCCCGCCTTCTTTCCCCGCCAAAACGACAAGATCACCCCCAGGCACGAGAACACGGCAAAGGCCGAAAGCCCGATGCGCATGCTTGTCAGAAACGCCGGCAGCGTGTCCGCCGTGATCGTCGCGTCGCCCATCAGAAGCGAGAAGATCAGCGTGACCGTGGTCATGGACACGGCCATGCCGAGCGTGCGCATGGCCGCGATCATGCCCGAGGCCAGTCCGAACTGGCGCTGCTGCACGCTGCCCATGATCGCCGTGGAATTGGGCGTGATGAAGACGCCGAACCCCGTGCCGATGATCATCAGTTCCGCGACGAGCAGCCAGAGGGGCGTGGTCGCGCTTGCGGTCGCGGCCGCCAGGAACAGGCCGGCGGAGCTGACCAGCATGCCCACGGTCGCGAGCTTTTCCGCGGCGAACCGCTCCGTCAGCCGTCCGGCGACGGGCGAGGCCACCACCTGCAGGATGGGCTGGAACAGCAGCACGAACCCGGCCGTGCGCGGCGGCAGGCCCTTGGCGTATTGCAGGTACAGGCTCATGAGGAAGGTGATGCCGAAGGTCGCGGCGTAGTTGCCGAGCGCCGCAAGGCAGCTCAGGGTGAAAAAGCGGTTGTGCGTGAGCAGGTGCATGTCGAGCAGGGCGCAGCGCGTGCGCGACTGCAGGCGCAGGAAGACGGCGAGACCGAACAGGCCGCCGGCGAGCATGGCCGGCCCCAGGGGAATCTCCCGGGCATGGGCCGCGCCCAGCATGAAAAGCCCGACGCTTGCCGCGTAGAACACGCCGCCGCGCCAGTCCATGCGCTCGCCCGAGGCGTTTTTCGGGGCCTCGCGCATGCCCAAAAGGCACATGGCCGTGGCCGCGATGCCAAGCGGCGCGGACATGAGAAATACGTAGCGCCAGCCGAAATGGCCCGTCACGTAGCCGCCGAGCACCGGGCCCACGGAAAGCCCGGCATAGGTGAATGCCGAGACGATGCCGATCTTGCGGCCGCGCAATTCCGGCGGATAGGCCGCGGCCACCAGCGCCAGCGACCCGGACAGCATCATGCACGCGCCGAGTCCCTGGAAAAAGCGCTGGAGCAGCACCATGTGCACGGACGTGGTGAACCCCAGGGAGCACGTGAGGACCGTGAACACGGCCAGGCCCGGCAACAGCACCCGGCGCTGGCCCACGATGTCGCCCCAGCGGCCGAAGGCGAGCATGCCCATGGCCAGGGAAACGACGTAAAGTTGTTCGATGAGCCCGAGCTGCATGGCCGTGGCCCCGAGCTCCCGGCCGAGCGACGGCAGGGCCACGCCCACCGACGTGAGCATGAACGGGGCCATGAACTGGGCGATGCAGACGGTGACGAGCACCATGGCCGGCGAACCGGCGGAAAGACGCGACATGCGGTATCCTTTTGGCGAGGGAGAAAACGGGCGGCGTCCGCGCGGACGCCGCCCTGCCGTTTTGGCGATTTTCGCCGTAACGGTCGAAATTGCAAGCAGACACGGAAAAGTACGTTGGTTTCTCCCGGGATACCGCCCCGCCGGTAACGACGTTCCCGACTGTCGCGCTTTGTGACAATTGGGGGGAACTCTTGCCAGATCTGTGGCCGTTGGATACGCTTAAAAGTCATGGCAGACGCGCCAGGCGCGAGCGGAGGAGCGGCGTGGAAAGGATCATCGAGGCGGATCTGGAAAAACTCAAGACGGATGTGCTGACGGCCTTTCACATGGCCCAGGTCGCCGTGGAGAAATCCCTGCGCACGGTTTTCGAGCGCGATCCCGAGCCGGCCCGCGCGGTCATCGCCTCGGACGCGGCCATCGACGCCCTGGAATGCACCCTGGACGCCGAGATCCTGCGCCTGCTCGCCCTGTACCAGCCCGTGGCCCGGGATCTGCGCTACATCCTCGGCTGCATGCGCACGGTGGGGGACATCGAGCGCATCGGCGACCAGGCCGTGGGCGTCGCCCATCGCGGACTGTGGCTCGTGGCGCGCGATCCCCTGGCCCCGCCGGCCCGGCTCGAGGAACTCGCCGAGGCCACGCGCGAATTCCTGTCGCGCACGGCCACGTGCTTCGCCGAGCTCGACATGGATATCGCCCGGCGCGTGTGCGAGGAGTCCGAGGACATCCTGGCGCTCAACGTCGCCATCCTCAAGGAAATGACCGAATACATGCGCGACGAGGCCCGGCCCGTGGAACGCGCCGTGCAGATCAGCTTCATCGCCCACGCGCTCAAGCGGGTCTGCGACCAGTGCGCCAACATCGCCGAGTCCGTGGTCTTCATCAGCGAAGGCGCGTGCAGCCGCCACCGTTGCGACTAGTCGCCGAGCCCTTCGCTTTCGTCCGAAAAGCCCCGTTACCCTGGCGCGATGCCGGGTTTGGCGCTAGCATGGAGCCTTCCAAGGAGGCGGCCCATGGACGCGACGGCAGCGATTTCCCCCCTGGCCATCCTGGTCGTGGACGACCAGCAGCCCATGCGCAAGACCATCGTCTACATCCTGCGCCAGCTCGGCTACCGCAACGTCACCTGCGCCGAGGACGGCGACATCGCCTGGACCTGCATCAACAGCCGGCCCGTGGATCTGGTGCTGCTCGACTGGAACATGCCGCGCATGTCCGGGCTGTCGCTCCTCAAGCGCATCCGGGCGAGCGAGGACTACCATAAAATCCCCGTGGTCATGATTACGGCCGAGGCCAACGAGGACCACGTGGTCACCGCGGTCCAGGCCGGTGTGACCAACTACATCGTCAAACCGTTCTCGCCCGGGGTTCTCGACAAGAAGATCCACGAAGCCCTCGCCGCCCACGGCCTGCGATAGATAGGGGGAGACGCCTCCGGCGGCCAGGAGGGGCCGGGGGCCCCTCCTGGACCACCCCGATTCGGGTGCGTTCCTGTGGCGATCTATTTTAGGAGAGCAGACGGACCGCTTGCCGGGAGGCGGACGGTGACCACGGTGCCGGCGTCGTCGGTGGCCATGGCGATGTCGCCGCCGTGGGACAGGGCAATCAGACGCGCCGAATAGGTGCCAAGGCCCGTGCCCCGCGCCTTGCCGGCCGTGGCGTATTTCTCGAAAAAACGCTCCCGCACGCTTTCGGGCACGGCCCCTTTGTTGGCGATGGCGGCCACGGCGCACGCGCCTTCGCGGCGCAGGTCGACGGCGACCGTCGCGCCGTCAGGCGAAGCCTCCACGGCATTGGCCACGAGGTTGGCCAGCATGGAATAGCAGAGCAGTTCCTCGCCGCGCACGAGGAAAAAGGCTTCGGGCGCGGCCGGCCGCCCGTCCAGGGTCACGGCGAAGGTCAGGCCGCGGCAGCGCGCCGTGTCGGCATGGACGCTTTCGAGCTTGCGCACGATGGGCAGCAGGTCCACGTCGACGGGTTCGAGCACGAATTGGCCGCGCTCCATCTTGAACAGCGCCGTGGACAGGTTGACCATGGACAACACCATGTAGCCTGCATCCTCGATCAGCGAAAGCATCTCGCGCTGGTCGTCGTCGAGGTTGTCCGCCAGGCGCAGCACCTGCGGCAGGCTGATGATCGTGGTCAGCGGCGATTTGAGGTCGTGGCGCATGATGCGCTCCACGTCTTCCTTGAGACGGGCGTTTTCGAGCGTCACCCGCACGAGTTCCTTTTCGGCGGCGGCCAGCCGGTACTGCTCGAGGGCGGCGTCGAGAGCCAGGCACAGCGTGGGCATGGGGCAGGGCTTGGTCAGGAAGCGGAAGATGTGGCCTTCGTTGACCGCGGCCATGGCGGCGGTCAGGTCGCCGTGGCCGGTGAGCATGAGCGGCACGATGGCAGGGAGGCGCTCCTTGGCCGCCTTGAGGAAGGAAACGCCGTCCATGCCCGGCATGCGCAGGTCCGAGACGACCACGGCGAACGGGCCGGCCGCGTCGAGGGCCTCGAGCCCATCCTCCGGGCCCGCGGCCGTGGCCATGTCGTAGCGGCGGCACAATCCGCGCCGCAGGGAGTCGAGCACGCTGCGGTCGTCGTCGACGAAGAGAATCCTGGCGCACTGGGGCATGGCTGGCCTTCCGTTTTGCATGCCATACCCCAGATGCGCCGGGGAAACCAGGATTATCCCGCAGCGAAGAAGGCGGCGCAGGCCCAGAGCGTCACGGCCATGCCGCGGAAAAAGCGCCGCGCCGCGCGCGGCGCGGCCAGCGCCACGGCGAGCCATTCCCCGAACCGGGCGTAGGCCAGCATGCCGCCGAAGGCGAGCAGCAGGATGGGCGCGGCCAGCAGCGCGATTTCAGGAAGGCCCGGCATTCCGGCGGCGGCGAAAGGCGGCAACAGCGCGCCGAGAAAGCCCCAGGCCTTGGGATTGACCGCGGCGACGCCCGCGCCGGAAAGGGCCAGGGACAGAAGCGGCGGCCGCGCAAGCGGCGCGCCCGGGACGATTTTCCGCGCGCCGGCGCGCCACAAGGCAAGCCCGAGCCAGGCGATGTAGGCCGCACCGGCAAGGGAGGCCGCGCGCAGCAGCCACGGTTCGCGCCCGAGCAGGGCAAGCCCGTACAGGGCGACGACGATCTGGGCGAGCGTGGCGCAGACGTTGCCGAGCGCCACGAAGGCCACGGGCCGGCAACCATGGCGCATGCCGAGCGTCAGGGCCTGCAGCATGGCCGGGCCGGGCGTCAGCATGCTCGCGGTCAGGGCCGCGAGGTACGCGGCGTAGGTTGGAATGTGCATGGCGGCTTCCCGCGACAGGGGTGGGCCGCCCGGCCGGGTCGCATGCCGGCCGGGAGCCCGTGGGCCGGATCAATCCTCGATCCGGCCGCCCGTATCGTTGCGGTCAGCTGCGCCAGCGCGCCATGAATTCGGCGGCCGTGCCGCCGTCGTCGATGTGGGCGATCAGCGCCGAGCCGAAGACCACGGCGTCGATGAGGTCGCCGAAGGCGGCGAGCTGCTCCGGCTTCTTAATGCCGAAGCCGAGCGCCACGGGCACCTGGAAGATGCGCCGCACGGCGCGTAGCCGCTCGGTGATTTCGGCCGGCAGCGTTTCGCGCATGCCCGTGGTGCCGAGCACCGAGACGAAGTAGACGAAGCCCCGGGCCTTTGCCGCATAGGCGGCCAGGCGCTCCTCGGAGGTGTTGAGTCCGACCAGGGGGATGAGGTCGAGGCCGTGCTTCCCGAGCGCCTCGGCCATGGGGCCGGCTTCCTCGAGCGGCAGGTCCGGCACGATGAAGCCGGCCACGCCCGCGTCGGCCGCGTCCTCGGCCAGGCTGTCGAGGCCGTACTGCAGAAACGGGTTGTAGTAGCCCATGAGCACGAGCCCGGCCTTGTAGCGGCCCTTGCGGCGCGTGAGTTCGTGGAAGAGCCAGGACAGGCAGGTGCCGTTTAACAGGCAGTCGAGGGACGCCTTTTCCACCACCGGGCCGTCGGCCACGGGATCGGAAAAGGGCACGCCGATCTCGATGATGTCCGCGCCGCCGGCGTCCAGGGCGTCGAGTTCGTCGAAGAAGCGCTCCTTGTCCGGGAAGCCCCCGGGCAGGAACGGAATGAGCGCCTTGCGGCCGGCGGCCAGCGCCTCCATGATGCGCGTGGTGAGGATGGACTGGCTCATGCGAGGCCTCCCTGCTCTTTTTCGTAGGCTTCGATGATGCCGAGGTCCTTGTCGCCCCGGCCGGACAGGCACACCACCACCTGCGCTCCCTTGGGAATCTCGGCGGCGTGGCTGCGCACCCAGGCCACGGCGTGGCAGCTTTCGAGCGCCGGGATGATGCCCTCGCGGCGGCACAGCGCCTCGAAGGCGGCCAGGGCCTCGCGGTCCACGGCGATGTCGTAGCGCACGCGGCCGATCGCGCCGAGGTGGGCGTGCTCCGGGCCGACGCCGGGATAGTCGAGGCCGGCCGAGACCGAATGGGACGGCTGGATCTGCCCTTCCGTGGTTTGGAGCAGCATGCTGCGCATGCCGTGGAGCACGCCGGGCGTGCCGAGGTTAATCGGCGCGGAATTGTAGCAGCCGGGCTCGCCCGTGCCGCCGGCCTCCACGCCGATGAGTTTGACCGAGGCGTCGGGCACGAAGTGGTGGAACATGCCGATGGCGTTGGAGCCGCCGCCGACGCAGGCCACGACGTAGTCCGGCAGCCGGCCCATCTTGTCCAGGCACTGCGCCCGCGCCTCGCGCGAGATCACGGCCTGGAACTCGCGCACGAGCAGCGGGAAGGGGTGGGGGCCTGCGGCCGTGCCGAAGCAGTAGTGCGTCGTGCGCTGCTCGGCGATCCAGTAGCGCAGCGCCGCGTTGATGGCGTCCTTGAGGGTTTTCGTGCCGGACTCGATGGGCACGACCTCGGCCCCGAGCAGTTTCATGCGCTTGACGTTGTGCGCCTGGCGCACCACGTCCTCGGCCCCCATGTAGACGATGCAGCCAAGGCCGAGCATGGCCGCGGCCGTGGCCGTGGCCACGCCGTGCTGCCCGGCCCCGGTTTCGGCCAGGAGCACGGATTTGCCCATGTGCTTGGTGAGAAGCCCCTGGCCCATGGTGTTGTTGATCTTGTGCGCGCCGGTATGGTTCAGGTCTTCCCTTTTCAGCCACAGATCGAAGCCCAGTTCCTTGGACAGGTTCGGGCAGCGGTACAAGGGCGAGGGCCGGCCGACGTAATCGGCCAGGAGCGCGTTCAATTCGTTCTGGAACCCGGCGCTCGGCACGATGGTGCGCATGGCCTCCTCGAGTTCCAGCAGCGGCGGCATGAGCAGTTCGGGCACGAACTGCCCGCCGAAGTCGCCATAATAACCTTTTCGCATGGGGTGATGCCTCCGGCGGCCTGGGGAACCTTTTTTGAAAAAAGGGTTCCCCAGGACCCCTTCCAAAAAACTTTCGATGGCTTCGCGACGTGCGCGCGGTCTCCTCGGGAATCCCTTGTCTCCCTGGTGCATTTGCCGCGACGGCGCGCCGTCGCGGCAAATGCACCAGGGAAGGCGAGGGGGGCCGGGGGGGATCATCCCCCCCGGCGGGGTTCGGGGCAGCGCCCCGATCTTTGTCTTCTCTTCACCCTTTCACGGCCCAAAGGGACCTCCGGACTTTTGCCAACTCCTTGAGTCCCGGGGACGACTCGACGCCGGAGTTGAGGTCCACGCCGTGGGGCCGGGCCTGGGCGACGGCTTCGGCCACGTTGTCCGGGCCGAGGCCGCCGGCCAGCAGCCAGGGCATGGACGGGGAAAATTCGGCCAACGGCGCAAACGGCAGCGACACGCCGTGCCCGCCGCCGGACGTGCCGGCGTCGAGGAGCGCGTAGCGGATCGCGCCGGCGAAGCGCTGCACCTCGGCGGCAAGGGAAGCCGTGTCCGGGTGCTTTTGCGGCCAGAAGGCGCGGATGACGCGCTGCGGGCCCACGGCGCGGCAGAACGTCGCGTCCTGGCCGCCGTGGAGCTGGGCGAAATCGAGGTCGGCCGCGTCCATGACGGCGAGCACTTCGTCGAGGGTCTGCTCGACGAAGACGCCGACGCGCTTTGCCGTGGTGCGCGGCAGGGCGGCGGCCTGCGCCGCGGTCAGCCGGCGCGGGCTCTTGGCGGCGAAAATGAAGCCGAGCAGGTCCGCCCCGGCCTCGGCGCAGCCGATGACGTCCTCGGGGCGGGTCATGCCGCAGATCTTGACCAGCGTCGCCATATCAGTCCGCCTTTCCGGTCAACCGGGCCAGGGCCTGGCCGGGGTCGTCCCCGCTCATGAGCGAGGTGCCGACCAGCACCGCGTTGTAGCCGAGCGCCGCCATGCCGAGCACGTCGGCCCGGGTGTTTATGCCGCTGGCGGCGATCCAGATGCGGCCGGGGCGTTTTTTCGCGGCCATGCGCCGGGCCACGTCGAGGTCGGTTTTCAGGGTGTCCAGGTCGCGACTGTTGACCTGGACGATGCGCGCGCCGGCTTTTTCGGCGCGTTCCAGGTCGGCCTCGTCGAAGACCTCGACCACGGCTTCGAGGCCGGCGTCGTAGGTCAGGCGCAGCATTTCGGAGAGCTCCTCGTCGGTGAGCATGCGCACGATGAGGAGCAAGGCCGAGGCCTTGGTCGCGGCGGTTTCCACCACTTGCAGCGGATGGAGCAGGAAGTCCTTGCGCAGCATGGGCAGGCCCACGGCGCTGATGGTTTCCAGGTAGTCGAGCGACCCCTTGAAGTAGGTCTCCTCGGTGAGCACGGATATGGCCGCCGCGCCCGAGGCGGCGTACATGGCCGCGACCTCGGCCGGGGAGAGCCCCAGGTTGATGTCGCCGGCCGACGGCGAGGCCCGCTTGTACTCGGCGATGACCGCGACGGGGCCTGCGGCGAGGAGGGCGTCGGAAAAGGGCGGCCGCTTGCCGGTGTAGGGCATGGGCAGCTTTTCCGTGGCCTCAAGTTCCTTGAGGCGTTTGATGGCCGGGGCCTGGGCGGCCCGGAACTTCTCAAGCATGGAGGACGTCCTTGAAGAATTTCGCGGCCGTGCCGGAAGCGATGGCGTCGCGTGCCTTGGTGACCCCCTGCTTGAGCGTGAGGTCGTCTTCGAGCAGGTGCAGGGCGCAGCCGAGGTTGAGCGCGACCATGTCGCGCATGGCCTGGTTGCCCTTGCCGGCGAGAATCTCACGCAGAACGGCCACGGCCTCGTCGCGGCCGGAGACGACCACCTCGGCAGGCTTGTGCGTCGGGATGCCGAGGCTTTCCGGGTCGATGCGGTCGTTTTTGAGCCAGCCGTCGCGCAGCCAGCAGACGGTCGCCGGGCCGAAGGGCGTCAGCTCGTCGAAGCCGCCCGCGCCGTGGATGACCGCGCCGCAGGGCAGGCCCGTGAGCGCCAGCACCTCGGCCATGAGGCGCACGTGGCGCGCGGTGGGCACGCCCAGGAGCTGGTGGGTGGGGCGCGCGGGATTTAAAAGCGGCCCCATGAGGTTAAAAAGCGAGCGCACGCCGAGTTCCTTGCGGATGGGGCCGATGCGCTTGAAGGCCGGGTGGTAGTTGGGGGCGAAGAGGAAGACGAAATTGTGCTTGTCGAGCTCGGCGGCCACGAGGTCGGGCTCGACCACAAGGGTGAAACCCAGGGCTTCCACGGCGTCGGCGCTGCCGCAGGAGCTCGATACGGCGCGGTTGCCGTGCTTGACGACCTTGTGCCCCATGGCGGCGAGGTAGAGGGCCACGGCGGTGGAGCAGTTAAACGAGCAGGTATTGTCGCCGCCCGTGCCGCAGGTGTCGATGCGCGCGCCGGTCAGGCCCGCGACGAGCCGCGCCTCTTCCAGGGCGGTGGTGACGCCGGCGGCGATTTCCACGGCGCACTCGCCCTTGGTCTTGAGCCCCATGAGGAACGCGCCGACGCACGAGGCGGGCATTTCCCCGGTGTACATGGCGCGGAAGGCGTAGGTGGCCAGTTCCTGGGGGAGATCCTTGCCCATGGCGAGCAGTTCCAGGCATTCGACATGTTTTTCCACGGTGATGCTCCTTTGCGGCGTGGGCGGTTAACGCGGGAAGTCGGCCAGTTCCTCGCGCGCCATGTTTAAAAACGCCCTGGCGCGGTCGATCTGTTCGGCGACGGCGTCGCGGGTGAGGCAGAGGTTGGTGTCGAAGTCGGCGTGATTGCGCAGTTCCTCGGCTTCGAGCAGCCAGTGGTGGAACACGGGCGGCAACACGCCCGTATAGGAGAAGCGCTGGCCGAAGGCGTCCACGATGCTTTGCGGGTCGTGGACGTCGATCTTGACGGTGAGCAGGAACGCCTCGGCCACATAGTGCATGATGAAATAGGCGCGGCTCATGGCGCAGTCGTACAGCCCTTCCGAGGCGAGCAGCCGCGCGCCGTGCAGGCTGTCCTTGGCTTTGTCGAGCAGGGCGGGAACGGTATTCAAGGTGTTTGTCCTTAAAGGATTTTTTCCGGAAAATTCGCGATCAGCTTCATGCCCTGGGGCGTGAAGACCGATTCCGGGTGGAACTGCACGCCGACCCACGGACGGTCGCGGTAGCGCATCCCCATGACCTCGTTCTGCTCGGTCCAGGCCGTGATTTCGAGCTTGTCCGGGACCCTGCCGGCGAGCACCAGCAGGGAATGGTAGCGGCAGACTTCGAAGGGATTGGGCAGGCCGGCGAAAAGTCCGGTCTCGCGGTGGTACACGTCGGACGTCTTGCCATGCATGATGCGGTCCGCGACCACGACCGGCGCGCCGGCGAAATGCCCCAGAATCTGATGCCCGAGGCAGATGCCGAACACCGGCGTCTGCTTGGGCAAAAGCTCCAAAAATTGGAGGCACAGCCCGGCATTGACCGGATTGCTCGGACCCGGGGAGATGCAGACCATGTCGAGCTTGCCCGAGCCGGCCAGCTCCAGGATGTCCGCATCGTCGTTTTTCTTCACCACAGGATCGCGGCCAAGCTGCTGGAATGCCTGCACCACGTTGAAGGTGAAGGAATCGAAGTTGTCAATAAGTAAAAACATCGCCGTCCTCCTTGGCCGCCAGCACTTCGGCGATGACGCGGGCCTTGTTCTGGCACTCCATCCATTCTTTCGCAGGATCGGAATCGTAGACGATGCCCGCGCCGGCCTGCCAGGACACCATGCCGTCGCGGATCCAGAGGCTGCGGATGGTGATGCCCGTGTCCAGGTTCACATGGCCGTCATCGAGGCCGATCCAGCCGATACAGCCGGCGTAGGGGCCGCGGGGCTGGCGCTGCTCGAGCTCGGCGATCATCTGCATGGCCCGCACCTTGGGCGCGCCGGAAAGCGTGCCGGCCGGAAAGGCGCATTGCAGCACGTCCAGGGCGTCGAGGCCCTCTTTCAGTTGCGCCGTCACGTAGGAGACGATGTGCATGACGTGGGAAAAGCGCTCCACGGCCATGAACTTCTCCACCTTGACCGTGCCAGGGCCGGCCATGCGGCCGAGGTCGTTGCGCCCGAGGTCCACGAGCATGACGTGCTCGGCGCGCTCCTTGGGGTCGGCGAGAAGCTCGGCGGCAAGATGGTCGTCCTGCTCCGGGGTCTTGCCGCGCGGGCGCGTGCCCGCGATGGGGCAGGTGGTCAGTTCCCCGTCGCGGCAGCGGATGAGCAGTTCCGGCGAGGAGCCGAGAAGCGTCACGCGCGGCAGACGCATGAAGAACATGTAGGGCGACGGATTGACTTGGCGCAGCCTTCTGTAGAGCACGAAGGGGTTGCCGGAAAACGGCGCGGAAAACTGCGTCGAAAGCACCGTCTGGATGCACTCGCCGGCCCGGATCATGTCCTTGCACGCGGCCACGGCGTCCATGTAGCCCTGCGCGTCCGGGCTGTTGACCACCTTGCCTGCCTCGGGGCGCTCCATGGGCGCGAAGATGTTGCTGTAATCGATCTTCGCCTTCTTGCCCTCATCGAGCGACAGGTGCAGGCAGCGGTGCTTGACGTGGTCGAAGAGGACCACGCGCCCGGGCAGCACGAGGCAGAACTCGGCCTCCTCGGGCGGCAGAACCGGCGCGAGCTTGGGCTCCAGAATGCCGGCGATGCCGTAGCCGAAATAGCCCGCGAGCGAGCGCGTGATGGGCGGCACGTCGGCGAAGCCCTCGGGCGGCAGGACGGTCAGGTCTGCCAGGATGCCGCGCATGCCCTCCATGAAGCCCTGGCCGTGGTACTTGGACAGACCCTCGAGGCGGGCGTCGCGCACGCTCACGTCGAGCTTGCCGTCCTTCATGCGCAGCCGCAGCCGGAAATCCCAGGCGATGAGGCTGTAGCGGCCGAGCCGGCCGTCCACCTCGGCGCTTTCCAGAAGGATGCCGGGCCGCTCGCCCACGAGCCCGAGATACAGGCTGATGGGCGTCTGGACGTCGGCCGGCAGCCACGTCCCTTCCTGCCGTAGCGAAATCGCGCTCATGGATTGTCCTTTTTTGCCGTCTCGGCGGTCCACCACGCCTCGGCGCGGCGAACGAGCAGGTCCACGTCGCCGCCCACGGCGAGATTGAGGAAGCTGCGGAAATTGCGCACGGCCTCGTGGCTGTACGGATTGGCCTCGAACAGCGCCGTGAAAAGCGCCGCATCCTTGGTGATGAGCTTTTCGGCGGCCGTCAGCCGACGCGTGAATGACGGGGTGAGGTAGTTCTGCACCTCGCCGCCCGCGGCCTGCGCCGCGAGGTAGGCGAGCGTGGTCACGAAATTGAGCCCCTGCACGTAGGCCGCGGCCCGGTCGTGCTCTTCGGCGCTGGAAGGAAACGGCGTGAAGCCGATGCGAACGCACCAGGCGGAGACGGCCTCGCTCGCCCGCGCGTCGCGCCCGGGCCGGCCGTCCATGACCGCCACGCGCAGGGCGTCGTTTGGCCCCGGCGCGGGGCCGAACAGCGGATGCGTGCCGACCACGGGGCCGGCGTAATGGGTCGTCATGCCGGCGATGGGCAGGGTCTTGACCGAACCCACGTCGGCCAGGATCTGCGCGCCGCCCATGTACGGGGCGATGCGCTGCGCCACTTCGTCCGTGGCGTAGACCGGCACGGAAAGGAGCACCATGTCCGCGCCGGCGATGGCTTTGGCGAGCTTTTCATCCGTCAGCGGCCGGTCGAGCTCGCGCACGTCGATGCCGGCCTCCCGGCTGCGCTGGGCGATGAGCTTGCCCATGCCCCCCCGCGCCCCGACCAGGGCCAGGGAGGCGATGGCAAAAGCGGGGTCGTCGGTTTCAGGTGTGTCCGAAGGACTGTTCGTAACTGACATAATAGCCTTTACTTCAACGGTTTTTGTCACACACCCCGCCGAGGGGGGTCGGGGGGGATCATCCCCCCCGATGGGGCGTGGGGCAACGCCCCACATCTTAAAATCTACTTCTCGATGGTCGCCCAATTTTCCCAGAAGGTCGGGAACGACTTGGCCACGCAGCCGGGGTTGTCGAGGACCACGTCGATGCCGGCCAGTTCGAACAGGGCGGCGGACATGGCCAGCCGGTGGTCGTTGAACGAGGAAAATTCCACGCGCTGGTCGGTGC
The DNA here is from genome assembly GCA_023399375.1 of Pseudomonadota bacterium. Lineage (GTDB taxonomy): Bacteria > Desulfobacterota > Desulfovibrionia > Desulfovibrionales > Desulfovibrionaceae > Solidesulfovibrio. Next base: position 15,940 of record JAEWPX010000124.1, read on the forward strand.
GCAGGGCCTTGGGCTTGATGCGCATGCCGTCGGCCGTGGTGGTGACCACGGCGCCGGCCTGCGTGCAGTTTTCGGCAACGGCCTCGATGCGGTCGGACTCCTTGAGGCGCAGGTGGGCGACGTTGCGGATGACCGTTTCGCCCGAGGCGAAGCAGGCGGCCGCGGCGACCGTGGGCACGAGGTCCGGGCAGCGGCCCATGTCCAGCTCCCGGCCGCTGAGGCCGCTTGGCAGCACGGTGACGCCCTCCGCGGAGACGTCGATGCGCGCGTCCATGGCGGCCAGGATGTCCAGGATGGCGCGGTCGCCCTGGAGCGAATCCGGGCGCAGGCCGGTGACGGTCACGGGCTCCCTGCCCACGGCGCCGGCGGCCAGGAAATAGGAAGCGCTCGACCAGTCGCCTTCCACGGTGTGCTCGCGCGGCGTGTAGGGCGCGGGCTGCATGACGAAGCGGATGCGGCCCGGCACGACGTCGGTGAGTGCGCGCCAGTCGGCTTTCTTCCAGGCGTCGCCCTCGAGGGTTTCCACGGCGAACGGCACGCCGAAATCGGCCAGCATGGAGAGCGTGATGGCGACGTAGGGCCAGGACACGGTCTTTTGGCCCGAAATATTGATGGTCAGCGGCGCGGCGGCCATGGGCGCGGCCAGGAGCAGGCCGGAGAGGTACTGGGAGCTGTCCTCCAGGCTGATGGACGCCTCGCCGCCGCGCAGGCCGTGGGCGGCGATGTGCAGGGGCGGGCAGCCGGATTTTTCCAGGTAGAGGATTTCGACGCCAAGCGGCAGCAGGGCGCGCACCAGTTCGCCGATGGGCCTGTCGTGCATGCGGCCCTCGCCGCGCACCTCGAAGACTCCCGTGCCGGCGGCGGCCACGGCCACGAGCAGGCGGCAGGTGGTGCCGGATTCGCCGACGTCGAGCAGGGCGGGCGCGTCGCCTTCCGGGTCGCCGCCTTGCGGCCGGCCGGCCACGCCCGAGACGATCAGCGAGCCGTCGGACTGGGGATGGAAGTCCGCGCCCATGGCGGCCATGCAGGCGCGGGTGCGGGTGATGTCCTGGCTGTCGAGGAGCCCGGTCAGGCGGCTGGTGCCCCTGGCCAGGGCCGCGGCGATGACGGCGCGGTGGGAAAAGGACTTGGACGGCGGGGCGGCGACGGTGGCCATGGTTGCTTCCTTTTGTTGCGGTGGGCGGGAGCGGGGCCCGCCCACCGTAGCACGGATTTACGGGTTTTCCACGTCGCCGCCGGCCAGGTCGATCTGGCGCCCGGCCGGGTAGCAGCCCAGGATGCGCAGGCTGTGGGTCTGTTCCTTGAGCGTCGCCAGGAGCTTTCGGTACTCCTCGCGGGTGATGTCGCACTGGAGGTCGGCGAAAAAGACGTACTGCCATTTTTCGCCGCGGATGGGGCGCGATTCGAGCTTGGTGAGGTTGATGCCCTCGCCGGCCAGGTGGGAGAGCACCTGGTAGAGCGCGCCCGGGCGGTTGGGCACGGTGAACAGGATCGAGGTCTTGTCGCGGGTCTGCTGCTTGGTATCCTCGGGCCCGATGATGAAAAAGCGGGTCCAGTTGTCGGGCAGGTCCTCGATGGGGCTGGCCAGGACGCGCAGGTCGTGCATGGCGGCCAGGCGCACGTGGCCGATGGCCGCGGCGTGCGGTTCGCCGGCCACGCGGGCGGCCGCGGCGGCCGTGGAGTCCGTGGGGATGATCTTGGCGTGCGGCAGGTGGGCCGTCAGCCAGCCCGAGCACTGGGCCAGGGGCTGGGGATGGGAATAGACGGTGGTCACGGCGGCGAGGTCGCTTTCCGTGGAGAGCAGGGCATGGCTCACGCGGCAGGAGATCTCGGCCTGGATGAAGACGTCGTGGATCTGGAAGTTGTCGAGGCTTTGTCCCACCGTGCCCTGGAGCGAATTTTCCATGGGCACGATGCCGAGGTCGGCGCGCCGCGCGGCCACGGCGGCGAACACGTCGGGGATGGTGGTCTGGGGCAGGAAGTCCGGGGAATGGCCCAGGGCGGCCATGGCCGCGAGGTGGGAGAAGGTGCCTTCGGGGCCGAGGTAGGCCACGCGCTCGGGGCGCTGGAGCCGGCGTGAGGAGGACAGGATCTCGCGGTAGATGGACAGCAGATGCGCCTCGGGCAGGGGGCCGGGGTTGGCGGCGGCGAGGCGGGCCAGGACTTCCTGTTCGCGGAAGGGCTTGAACACGGCGCTTTGGCGTCCGTCCTTCCTGCGCCCGACCTCGATGCTGAGCGCCGCTCGGCGGGAAAGCAGGGTGAGGATTTCGTCGTCCACGGCGTCGATGCCGTGGCGCAGTTCCAGCAGCGCCTCTTCCAGGGTCCCCGGGGCGGCGGTCGCTTGGTCTTTCGTCTCCGGGGCCATCCTAACCTTCCTTGATCTCTTCGGCGATGCGCATGCCGAAATGGCGGCCGGCCACGTCGGTGCGCACGAGCACCTTGTCGCCCTCCTTGAGCGTCACGACGCTGACCGGTTTGCCCTCGGGGGTGACGAGGCGGATGGTCTCGGCGTTTTGCAGGAAGACCTTGCCGGACACGCCGTCCACGTCGGCGGTAATCAGCAGCATGGGCCGGATCTCGGTCTTGACCCTGCCGACCACGGCCGTCTTCGTCGCGCCCGTGTGCCCGACCACGAGCACCTCGGAGCCGGAGGTCAGTTCCTCCAGGTAGCGGGTCTTGTCCCCGGGCATCTGGCAGTAGGCGTGGACCGCTCCGGCGTTTATGCGAAACGGCCGCGCCGCCACGTACGGGTTGGACTCGGTCTCGGCGTTGATCAGGAAGGTGAAGGCCGAGGAGTTGCCGACGAGCATGCCTTCGCCGGTTTTTAAGATGCTCGTCGTGTCCACGCAGACGCGGTGCCCGAGTCCCGCGTGCTCGATCTTGGTGATGGTGGCCGGCGTCAGTTCCACGGTGCCCTGGGAGAGTTTGAGTTCGTTGACGATGGTCTTGAGGTCGCACAGGGCTTCCGGGGTGATGAGCAGCCGGTCCGCGCCGCGCTCGAGCACGCCCGCGGCCAGACGCGCGCGGTCGAGGCTTTCGCATTCGAGGCCGAGGCCTTCGGTGCAGGCCAGGATGTTCTCCACCGGGATGATCTCCCAGCCCTGGGCCAGGAACACCGGGCGGCAGTCCTTGAGCGCGGCCACGGCCGTGTCCTCGTCGTCCTTGCAGCGGATGGGGATGCGCTCGAACTCCTCGGGCGTCATGACCTTGGTGCGCCCGAGCGCCAGGATTTTTTCGGCGTCCCCGGCCTCGGCCACGAAGCCGTCCACGCCGGATTCGAGGCCGAGCGTGACGAGCTTCTTGTCGAACGGGATCGCCTTGAGCCAGATTTCTTTTGACATGACTAGTCCTTGAGCAGTTCGAGGGCCTGATCGACTTCCCAGTCGAGGTGCACGATGCCGTGCAGGGCCTGGACGATGCGGGCGGGCTGGCGGTGCTGGAAGATGTTGCGGCCGATGGAGAGCCCGGAGCCGCCGGCCTGGACGGAGTCGTGGGCCATCTGCAGCAGGTCGCGGTCGTTGTCCATCTTCGGGCCGCCGGCGATGACCACCGGGATGCAGCAGGCCTCGGTCACGCGGGAGAAGGATTCGATGTCGCCGGTGTAGGGCACCTTGACCACGTCCGCGCCGATTTCGGTGCCGACGCGGGCGCAGTGGGCCACAACCTCGACGTCGTACTCGTTTTTGACCTTGGGGCCGCGCGCGTAGACCATGGCCAGCACGGGCATGCCCCATTCGGCGGCGCGGGAGGTGATCTCGCCGAGATGGCCGAGCATGTCGCGTTCGGTCTCGTCGCCGAGGTTGATGTGCAGGGAGACGCCGTCCGCGCCGAGCTTGATCGCGTCCTCGACCGTGGCCACCAGGGTCTTGGCGTTGGGGTAGGGCGAAAGGGAGGTGGAGGCCGAGAGGTGGATGATGAGGCCGACGTCGCGTCCGCGGCCGCGGTGGGAGCAGCGCGGCAGGCCCTTGTGCATGAGCACGGCGTTGGCCCCGCCTTCGGCGACCTGGTTGACGGCGTCGCGCATGTCGATCAGGCCCGAGATGGGACCGACGGTGACGCCGTGGTCCATGGGGACGATGATGGCGCGGTGGGTGTTGCGATTGAAAATGCGTTCGAGGCGGACGGCTTTACCCAGCAGCATGACGGTCTCCTTGCGGTTTGGCCTTTACAGGGGGCGGACGCCGGCGTCAGGAAACAAAAAGGGCCGCCGGCTTGATGCCCGCGGCCCTGGAGTGGCTCGTTGCGGTTGTTCTAATTCGACCGCACCCCTCCCTGACCACGGGCGTGGCTAAACCAGAACCAAAAATAAAACCCGGAGGTCAGGTTGGCGAGGGATTGCATGACCAGAGAGCTACGCGGGCGGGAGGGAAGTTGTCAAGGGCTTTTTTCCCGCATTCGGCCGGGAAACAGTCTTTCCCTTTGCGCCCATATGCGTGTCCGTTCCTCCACGGAACTCCCCGTGGGAGGGCGGCCGACGCACCACGCCCCGGGGCGACGCGGGAGGGCGTGTGAAAAGTCACAAGGCGCGGGCGGTTGTGGGAGAAACCGGGGCAAAAGGGGAAAATGGCTTGCGCGGGCAGTGCGGGACTGCTACAGGAAAGGGTGCCAATAGCCTTTTTGCAGAGCGGCCGGTTCCACCCGCGAGGGTAGGGGCGGCGTGGTTCGCGCGGGGTTTCGGGGGGACGTGAAAAAAAGAACTTTCCCCTTGACGCGGGTTGCGGCGCTTGTTAAATCGGTCACAAGCTATCCGCTGGCAGGTTCTAAACAGTAGCGATACCGGGGCGTTGCCCGTCGCAGGCGATGGGCGGGGCGGATTTTCGCCCGCACGGCCCCGGCGACTTGTTCTCGGTGTCGGCACCAAGCGACGCCGGCGCGAGGGCAGGCCGGGAGCGGCGACGCACAAATCATGTCGTCGATCCGGCGCGCGGATGTCCTGTCGCGCAACGGCGTGTAGCTCTTTTGGATTGGGCGCTGGGTGTACAACAACTAAACGTTTGGAGGATGAACTATGCCTACCTTTGTGGATCCGAGCAAGTGTGACGGATGCAAAGGCGGTGAGAAGACCGCGTGCATGTACATTTGCCCCAATGACCTGATGATTCTGGATCCTCAGGAAATGCGCGCTTTCAACCAGGAGCCTTCCGCTTGCTGGGAATGCTACTCCTGCGTGAAGATCTGCCCGCAGGGCGCCATCTCCGCCCGCCCCTACGCCGACTTCGCTCCCATGGGCGGCACGTCCATCCCCATGCGCTCGGCCGACTCCATCATGTGGACCGTGAAGTTCCGCAACGGCAACATCAAGCGCTTCAAGTTCCCGATCCGCACCACCCCTGAAGGCTCCATCAAGCCTTACGATGGCAAGCCCGAAGGCGCCAACCTGGACGACGAACTGCTGTTCACCGAGACCGCCCTGGTTCAGCCCAAGGAAGCCCTCGGCAAGAAGTTCGACGTCACCGGCATGGACACCGTCCAGTGCTGGCTCGACGGCTTCTGCAAATAGTCCAGACCGGTACCTAACTCGCTAGTCATTCATCCTACGGAGGAACTATATCATGCCGACGATTCCTGTGAAGGACGAGCCCAAAGGCGTTGCCCTTGCCGAGCCGGAACTGATTGAAAAAGACGTTGACATCCTCATGGTCGGTGGCGGCATGGGTTGCTGCGGCGCCGCCTACGAGGTTTGCCGCTGGGCCGACAAGATCGGCGGGATCAGCGTGATGCTGCTCGACAAGGCCGCCCTCGAGCGCTCCGGCGCCGTTGCGCAGGGCCTGTCCGCCATCAATACCTACATCGGCGAGAACGTCGCCGACGACTACGTCAAGATGGTCCGCACCGACCTTATGGGTCTGGTCCGCGAAGACCTGATCTTCGACGTCGGCCGTCACGTCGACGATTCCGTCCACCTGTTCGAAGAGTGGGGCCTGCCCTGCTGGACCAAAGACGCCGACGGCCACAACCTCGACGGCGCCCAGTCCAAGGCCAAGGGCGTGTCCCTGCGCACCGGCGCCAAGCCCGTCCGCTCCGGCCGCTGGCAGATCATGATCAACGGCGAGTCCTACAAGTGCATCGTGGCCGAGGCTGCCAAGAACGCCCTGGGCCAGGATCGCTACATGGAGCGCGTCTTCATCGTGAAGCTGCTCCTGGACGCCAAGCAGCCCAACCGCATCGCCGGTGCGGTCGGCTTCTCCACCCGCGAAAACAAAGTCTTCGTCTTCAAGGCCAACGCCATCCTGGTGGCCTGCGGCGGCGCGGTCAACGTGTACCGCCCCCGCTCCACCGGTGAAGGCATGGGCCGCGCCTGGTACCCGGTCTGGAACGCTGGTTCCACCTACACCATGTGCGCTCAGGTCGGCGCCGAGATGACGATGATGGAAAACCGCTTCGTCCCCGCCCGCTTCAAGGACGGTTACGGCCCGGTCGGCGCTTGGTTCCTGCTCTTCAAGGCCAAAGCCACCAACGCCAAGGGCGAAGATTACTGCGCCACCAACAAGGCCATGCTGAAGCCCTACGAGGATCGCGGCTACGCCAAGGGTCACATCATCCCGACCTGCCTGCGTAACCACATGATGCTCCGTGAAATGCGCGAAGGCCGCGGCCCGATCTACATGGACACCGCCGGCGCCCTGCAGTCCACCTTCGCCAACCTCAACGCCGAGCAGCAGAAGCACCTCGAGTCCGAGGCGTGGGAAGACTTCCTCGACATGTGCGTCGGCCAGGCCAACCTCTGGGCCTGCACGGACACCGAGCCCGAGAAGAAGGGCTCCGAGATCATGCCGACCGAGCCTTACCTGCTCGGTTCCCACTCCGGCTGCTGCGGCATCTGGGTCTCCGGCCCGGACGAAGCCTGGGTGCCGGACGAGTACAAAGTCAAGGCCGACAACGGCAAGGTCTACAACCGCATGACCACGGTCAACGGTCTGTTCACCTGCGCTGACGGCGTCGGCGCCTCCGGCCACAAGTTCTCCTCGGGCTCCCACGCCGAGGGCCGCATCGCCGGCAAGCAGATGGTGCGCTGGGTCGTCGACCACAAGGACTTCAAGCCCACCCTGGCTGAAAAGGCTGCCGATCTCGCCAAAGAGATCTACAAGCCCTGGGAAACCTTCAAGGCCAACGTCGGCGTTTCCACCGACCCGGTCGTGAACCCCAACTACATCACCCCGCACAACTTCATGATGCGCCTGGTGAAGTGCACGGACGAGTACGGCGGAGGCTGCGCCACCCTGTACACGACCTCCAAGTCCCTGCTCGACACTGGCTTCCAGCTGCTGCAATACCTGGAAGAGGACAGCCAGAAGCTGGCCGCCCGCGACCTGCACGAGCTTATGCGCTGCTGGGAGCAGTACCACCGCCTGTGGACCGTCCGCCTGCACATGACCCACATCATGTTCCGTGAAGAGACCCGTTACCCGGGCTTCTACTACCGCGGCGACTTCCTGGGCCTGGACGACAGCAAATGGAAGTGCTTCGTCAACTCGAAGTACAACCCGGCCACCAAGGAGACCCAGGTCTTCAAGAAGGCCTACTACCAGATCATTCCCGAGTAGGAATGACCAGAGCGGCCGCGGGGTTTTCCCCGCGGCCGCTTTTTAACGGTCTTACCCGGGCGGACGGACCGTGCTTTGACGCCTACGGCGGGGGCGGTCTATCCTCGCGGATCAGGCCGTTTTCTTGCTGGCCTTAACCATTGCCGGGAGGTTGCGATGGGAAGCAACGCGATACTGGTCGTCGGCGGCGGCTTCAGCGGCATTACCGCCGCGCTTGAAGCCGCGGAAGTCGGCCACGAGGTCTACATCGTCGAGAAAAATGCTTTTCTCGGCGGCCGGGTGATGCAGCTCAATAAATATTTCCCCAAGCTGTGCCCCCCGTCCTGCGGTCTGGAAATTCAGTTCCAGCGCATCAAGAACAACAAGAACGTCAAGTTTTTCACTCTGGCCGAAGTCGTCAAGGTCACGGGCAAGGCCGGCGACTACGAAGTCACTGTGAAAATCAAGCCCCGCTATGTCGAACCCGGCAGCGTCGATCTCTCCGAGACGGTCAAAAAGCTTTCCAAGGACGTCAAGAGCGACTTCGAATTGGGCCTCGGCGAGCGCAAGGCCCTGTACATGGACGTCCCCTTCGCCTTCCCCAACCGCTACGTTCTGGACAAGGAACGCTGCACCAAGGAAGACCTGGAACTCCTGTCCGGCGCCGACGTGATCAACCTCGACGACGCACCCAAGGAAGTCGTGCTCAAGGTCGGGTCCATCGTCTACGCCACGGGCTGGAAGCCCTACGACGTGACGCGGCTCACCAACCTCGGCGCGGGCGAGATCGCCAACTGCGTCAGCAACATGCAGCTCGAGCGCCTGGCTTCTCCGAGCGGCCCCACCCGCGGCAAGATCGTGCGCCCCTCTGACGGCAAGGCCCCGCGCTCCGTGGCTTTCGTGCAGTGCGCCGGTTCGCGCGACGAAAACCACCTCAACTACTGCTCCTACATCTGCTGCATGGCGTCCCTCAAGCAGGCCGCCTACGTGCGCGAAGCCTTCCCGGAAGCCCGCGTCACCATTTACTACATCGACCTGCGCACCCCGGGCCGTTACGACAACTTCGCCAAGCGCATCCTGGCCGATGACCGCATCAACGCGGTCAAGGGCAAGGTCGCCGCCGTGGCCGAGGACGCCGGCACCGGCGATGTCATCCTCACCGTGGAAGACGCCGTGTCCGGCATCAAGTCCGACAACCGCTTCGAACTGGTGGTGCTGGCCACGGGCATGCAGCCGAGCATCGCCGGCGAGCGCCTGCCGGTGGACGTCCCCCTGGACGAAATGGGCTTTATCGTGGGCGGCGAGGAGAAAGGCATTTTCGCCGCCGGTTGCGCCGCCACGCCCCTTGACGTCATGAAGTCGGCCCAGTCCGCGACCGGCGCGGCCATGAAAGCAATCGCTTTGGTGCGAGGGAGGTAGCGGCGATGGCCGAAAAAATCGGTGTGTATATCGACGAATCCAGCGTCGCCCCGCTCCTTAACGCCGAGGAGCTGGCCGCGTACGTCAGGGAGAAATGCGGCGGGGCCTGCCCCATCGTCAAGGCCCACAAACGGCTGTCGAGCCCGGACGGCGTGGCCATGATCAAGGCCGACGTCGACGCCGGCGAAATCGACGCGGTGCTCATCTGCGGCACTTCGCCCCGGGTCGACTGGGACGTCTTCACCTTTGGCGACAAGGTGCTCGTCGATCGCGTCAATCTGCGCGAGTTCGTGACCCTGTCCTATAAAAATCCCGACGGTTCGGCCGTCGCGGCCGGCGGCCCCATCCCTGCCGAACTGCGTTCCATGGTGCAGGATTACCTGCGCATGGGCGTGGTCAAGCTGCAGAAGATGAGCAAGCCCAATCCGGAGTTGCCCGAGACCAACAAGACCATTCTGGTCCTCGGCGGCGGATTTACCGGCTTGAACGCAGCCCTGGCCGCTGCCGGCGCCGGCGCCGAAGTCGTCATCGTGGAGAAGTCCGACAAGCTCGGCGGCCGCGCCGCGGGGCTCTACAAGACCTTCCCCATGAACTACCCCTACCTCGAGGCCACGGACACCGGCATCGACCGGCTCATCGGCCTCGTGACGGGCAATTCCAAGATCAAGGTGCGCCTCAATACGACCCTCAAGCTGCTCGCCGGCGCGCCGGCCATGTACGAGGCCACCCTGGCCTCGGGCGGCAACGAGGAGAAGATTGCCGTGGGCTCGGTGGTCCTGGCCGCCGGCTGGACGCCCATGGAGACCGAGGCACTCGCGCCTTTCGGCTACGGCAAGCTCAAGAACGTCGTGACCTCGGCCGAGTTCGAGGCCATGGTCAAGGCCGGCGACATCAAGCGCCCCTCCGACGGCAAGGCCCCGGGTTCGGTCGCATTCATCGTGGACGTGACCAAGCTCATGGAGGCCGCCACGGCCGAGGCGGTCGCGGAGATCCCCGCCGAGGAAGCCAAGGCCGCTGAGAAGAAGGAAGGCGAGGAGGAAGCTCCCACCTTCAATCCGATCAAGACGCCCAAGCATCTCGCCTACTCCTCGGAGCTGACGAGCCTCGTCGCGCTCAAGCAGGCCAACTACGTCCGGGAAAAGCTCCCCGACGCCGTGGCCATGATCGTCTATGACAACATGATGGTTCCGGGCATCAACGAGCGCTACTACCGCGCCGCCCAGGACAACCCCGGCATCATGCTCACCAAGGGCACGGTGACGGGCGTGACCGAGGAAGGCACGAGCCTCGTGGTCGCGGCCAAGGACACCCTCCTTGGCGGCGAGATCACCCTGGCCGCCGATCTCGTGGTCCTGCCCACGGGCCTCGTGCCGGCCACGGCGCTCGACCCGACCATCAACCTGCTCTACCGCCAGGGCCCGGCCTTCCCGGACCTCGGCCTGTTCGACGGCTTCGCCGATTCGAACTACATCTGCTTCCCCTACGAGACCCGCCGCACGGGCATCTACGCCGCCGGCTGCGTGCGCCAGCCCATGACCATGGCGCAGGCCCGGGAAGACGCCGCCGGCGCGGCGCTCAAGGCCATCCAGTGCGTCGAGTCCGCCAGCCATGGCGTGGCCGTACATCCCCGCTCGGGCGACCTGTCCTACCCGGTGTTCAACTTCGTGCGCTGCACCCAGTGCAAGCGCTGCACCGAGGAATGCCCGTTCGGCGCCCTGGACGACGACGAGAAGGGAACGCCCAAGCCCAATCCCACGCGCTGCCGCCGCTGCGGCACCTGCATGGGCGCCTGCCCCGAACGCGTCATCTCGTTCGACAACTACAACATCGACATGATCGGCTCCATGATCCGCGAGTGCGAGATTCCGCCCAAGATCGAAGAAGGCGGGCCGCGCGTGCTCATCCTGGCCTGCGAGAACGACGCCTACCCGGCGCTCGACATGGCGGCCATCCGCGGCAAGAAGTGGAGCCCCTACGTGCGCATCATCCCGGTGCGCTGCCTGGGTTCGGTCAACGCCATCTGGGTGGCCGACGCCATGAGCAAGGGCGTCGACGGCGTCATGCTGCTCGGCTGCAAATACGGCGACGACTACCAGTGTCACTTCGTCAAGGGCTCCGAGATCTGCAACCGCCGCAAGGAAAACATCGCCGAGTCCCTGAAGCGCCTCGGCGTCGAACCCGAGCGTGTCGAGCAGTACCAGGTGGCCATCGACGAATACGACAAGGTCCCGGACATGATCGACCAGTTCATGGATATGGTCCTCAAGATCGGCCCGAACCCGTTCAAAGGCTATTAGGAGGAAGGCTCCATGTCATACGCCGAGCGTATCAAACCCGATCTGCAGTTCGTCAAAGACCTGCAGGCGGCTGGTGGCGAAGCTTGCAAGAAGTGCTACCAGTGCGCCACCTGCAGCGTGGCCTGCCCTCTGGCCCCGCCCGAGAACCCCTTTCCGCGCAAGGAGATGGTCTGGGCGCAGTGGGGCCTCAAGGACCGTTTCGAGGGCGACATCGACATCTGGCTGTGCCACAACTGCCAGACCTGCTCCGAGCTGTGCCCCCGCGGCGCCCGGCCCGGCGACCTCATCTCCGCCATCCGCAACATCACCTACCGGGATCTCGTGTCGCCGAGCATCATCGGCAAATGGATGAGCTCGGCCAAGGATCTGCCGAAGCTCATCGCCATCCCGGCAATTCTGTATCTGTTCATCTGGCTCCTCAGCGCCGGCTTCGGTCTGCCCGAGGGCGAGATCGTTTACGGCAAGCTCTTCCCGGGCGATTTCACCATCGACCCCATCTTCGGCCTGGTCGCCATCTTCGTGATGTTCAGCTTCTACAAGGGCGTGACCAAGCTGTGGAAGAGCTTCGACAAGACCATCCCCACCACCCTGCACATCGGCGCGCCGTACAAAAAGCCCAGCCTGATCGAATCGATCAAGGCCGTGGTTCTGGACGAGATCGCCACCCACGTGAAGTGGAACGAGTGCGGAAACGATAACACCGAACGCTACAAGGGCCACCTCTCGCTGTTCTACGGCTTCGTGGCCCTGGCCATCGTCACGTCCATCGTGGCGGTGTCCCACTGGGGCGGCAAGATCGTGCACTTCATCGCGCCGCTGGGGCACACGCCCATGCCCCTGTGGAGCCCGGTGAAGCTTCTCGCCAACGTCGGGGCCATCGCCCTGCTCTACGGCCTGACCATGCTGACCCGCCGTCGTCTGAGCGTCGATCCCGCCAAGTCCACGTCGTCCTACTACGACTGGTACCTGCTCGGGGTCATCTGGGCCGTGGCCCTCACGGGCCTTGGTTCGGAGATCTTCCGTCTGGCCGGCGTGGCCGCCCTGGCCTACCCGACCTACTACCTGCATCTGATTGCGGTCTTCATGCTGTTTGCCTATCTGCCCTGGTCCAAGCTCGGGCACTTGGTCTACAGGACGACGGCGTTGGTGTACGCCCATCAGGCTGGGCGGCTTCCCCTCAAACGTGACGAAGCCAAGACTTTCATGGTCTAATTTAAGGAGGATACCATGGCTGAAGCTCGCAAAGTCTTCCCCATGAACGCGTTCGTGTCGTACCTGAAAGGCGTCGACAAGGAAGGCAACAAGAAAGCCGTGGCCGAGATGGTCGGGTTCATGGCCGGCATGGAAATCGATGCGGAACTCGCTCCCTTCGCCGCCGCCCTGGCCAAGGCCTGGATATACGAACAGCATCCCGAACTCGTGCGCATGAGCAGCGGCGAACTCGGCAGCACCGCCCAGAACGTTTCCGTGTCCGTGCTGCCGCCCGACGTCGTGGCCGAGATCAGCGCCATTTTCGCCAAGCTGGCCGAGACCAAGAAGGCCAACGAGGAAATGTCCGCCAAGCTCGCCACCGTCGAAAAGGAACTGGCCGAGAAGACCGCCATCCTGAAAGACGTCGAGGTGCGCTGCAAGGCCGCCGAAGAGAAGGCCAAGAAGCTCGAGGCTTCCATGAAGGACGAGGGCGAGAAGGTCATCGTCGCCTCCGAAGCCAAGGTCACCGAATACATCGGCAAGGTTGACGAGCTGCTCAAGATGATCGAGGACGTGAAAAAGCACGGCGTGGTCACCGTGGCCGCGGGCGGCGCCGCCCCGGCCGGCGGCGAAGCCGCTGCCGGCGGCACCGGCGAGCCCGTTGTCGGCGGCGAGCCGTCTGCGGACTTCGGCTTCGGCTCCGACGCCTTTGCTACGGACAAGTGGTAGAATCGGCCCTGGGCCGTTTGAAAGGGGGAGGCCGACGGCCTCCCCCTTTTTTGTTGTTGTGATCAGAAAGACCGGGAGACAAGGTGCAACGAGTCGGTGCTTTTTTCGCGGGACCCCTCCGGGCGCAGGTTGGAAAGTACAGCGAGACCGCCTCCCGGACCTTTGATCCCATGACCACGCAGGGGATGGTCACCGCGCCGCATTATCTGGCCGCCCAGGCCGGCGTGGACGTGTTGCGCGCCGGCGGCAACGCCGTGGATGCTGCCATTTCCGCCGCGGCCGTGTTGACCGTGGTCTACCCGCAGATGTGCACGCTCGGCGGCGACAACTTCTGGTTGATCTACAATGCGAAGACCGGGGCCTTGCGCGCGCTCAACGCCAGCGGCCGGGCCGGTGAAAAAGCGACCATCGATTCCTACAGGTCCCGGGGGCTCGACGCGATTCCGCATCGCGGATTTCTGGCGGCCAATACCGTACCGGGCGTCGTCTCGGGTTGGGATGCCGCCTTCCGCTACGCCAGGGAAACCATGGGACAGTGCCTGCCCTGGGCGCGCCTTTTCCAGTCCGCCGTCGCCGCTGCGCGCGACGGCTTTCCCGTCAGCCCGAATCTGGCGCATTGGCAAGCGGTCAACGTCGATCCAGGCGACCGGGAGTCCCGCTGTCTGCAGCGTTTCGAGGCGTTTTCAGACATGTACCTCAAGCCGGGAGGCAAGGCGTACGCCTGCGGCGAGGTCCTGAAACTTCCCGTCCTGGCCGCGACGCTGGAGACCATCGCCAAGGACGGGGCGGATGCGTTCTATACCGGCTCCTTGGCGAAAAGGATCGTCGACTACCTTCGGCAAAACGAAGGCATGCTGACGCGCGACGATTTCGCCGGGCATACGGCGGACTGGGTCGAACCGATCCACGTGCCGTACCGCAACCTTGTCGCCTGTAATTTCCCGCCAAACACCCAGGGCATGGCTTCGCTCGAGATTTTGAACATTCTCAATAATTTTGATGTGCAAGCCCTCGTGGAGGGCTCGGCGGATTATTGCCATCTGCTCGTCGAAGCGACCAAGCAAGCCTTTGCCGATCGGGACCGTTACCTGACGGACCCGGACTTTTCGCCGATTCCCCTGGGGGATTTGCTTGCGGCAGGGCACGGCCAGGAACAGGCCGCACGCATCGATTTCCGGAAGGCGGCGCAGGAGAGCAACCCCCTTGATCCCAAGGGCGATACGATCTGGCTTGGCGTGGTGGACGCGCAGGGCCATTCCGTATCGTTGATCCAAAGCGTCTACCATGATTTTGGCTCCGGTATCGTGGCCGGCGATACCGGGGTGCTGCTGCAAAACCGCGGCAGCTTCTTTTCCCTGGATCCCCGCCATGTCAACCGGCTCGAACCGCGCAAACGGACCTTCCATACCCTCAATCCGGCCATGCTGCTGCGAGACGGCAGGCCCTGCCTCGTGTACGGCACCATGGGCGGCGAGGGGCAGCCCCAGACCCAGGCCGCCATCGTGACGCGCATCGTGGATTTCGGCATGACGCCGCAGGACGCGATCGCGGCGCCCCGTTGGCTGCATGGCCGCACCTGGGGGGCGTCGTCGAACGATCTCAAGCTGGAAAGCCGCATCGACGCGGGCACGGTGGAGGAATTGCGCCGCCGTGGCCATCCCGTTAAGGTCGTGGACGCTTATGCCGAGAGCATGGGACATGCCGGAGCGATCCTGATCGATCCGGAAACCGGCGTGCGGTATGGCGCTGCCGATCCGCGCGGCGACGGGCTGGCGGCCGGGTACTGATCCCGTTTGCACGTTCTGCGCGGAGGCGGCTGCTGGCAGGGGCCGCCTGTGTTTTCGGAATTGCCGGCGCGCGCCGCAGGGGAGAGGAAGGAACTTATGGACCAGACGGCGCGGATGATCCTGCTGCGTTCCCTGCCGCTTTTCGGGGGCATGTCCGAAACGCGGCTCAATAAGCTCGCTGCGCAGGCGCGCGCGAGCAGATATGCGCCCGGGGCGCTTCTTGCCGTCAAGGAAGAGGCTGCGGACGTGTTCCACTGCATTGCTTCCGGACAGGTCAAGGTCTACAGGGCCGGGCCGGACGGCCGGGAACAGACGCTCTTTCTGCTGGGGCCCGGCGAACCCTTTTGCCTGTGTACGCTGGTGGACAGCGCCGCCTTTCCCGCTTTCGCCGCCGCGCTTACCGAGACGCTGGTGCTGGAATTTCCGACGAAAGCCCTGGCCGAGGCGATTAAGGACAGTCCACAGGCGCTTTCCGACCTGATGCGGCTCATGTGCGGCCGGTTCAAGGAGGCCATGGCCATGATCGAATCGCTTGCCCTGCGCGACCTGCCCGGGCGCGTGGCCGTCTTTTTGCTCCATGAGGCCGGCAGGGCCCTGTCCGGGGACGTGGTGCGCCTTTCCATCAGCCAGCGTGAGGTGGCCAAAATCGTCGGGGCCACGCCCGAGGCCCTTTCTCGGGCGCTCAAGAAACTTGCCGCGGCCGGTTATATCGCGGTGCACGGCCGGGAAATCGAGATTCGCGACCGCGCCGGCCTCGAGGCGGCCGCCGTCGGGGAAGCCGAGGGCTAGGCGAAATGCGCCGGATCGAGGACGCCGACACCGGGCGCGTGCTTGCGCTGATGGCGAAGCTGCCGCTTTGGGCAGGGTTTGCGGGCGAGGACCTGGAGCTGTTGCTGCGCACCGGGGCGGTGTCGCTTTGCCTGTTCGAGGCGGGCGAGACCGTGGTCGAGGAGGGCAACTACGAAAAGACCTTTTTCGTGCTGCTCGACGGCGCGGTGCGGGCGCTGCGCGGGGGCAAGCGGGTCGCGGCCATGGACGCGCCGGGCACGGTCTTCGGCGAAATGAGCTTCATCCTCGGCAAGGGGCGCACGGCCACGGTGCTGGCCGATGCGCCGACGCGCTGCCTGGCCGTGGACATGGGCTATGTGGATTTCCTGCCGAGCCCGGAGCGCGAGGATTTCCTCATCCGCATCTTCCGCCGTCTGGCCGAGGTGGTGACGGCGCGCCTGGGCTCGGCCAACGCGCGCAAGGCGGCGATCCTGACGGCGATGCGGCAACGGCGCGATGCGCTGCGCGCGCATGTCGCGACCGAGCGAGAAGCCATCACGGCGCTGCGGCGCGAACTGGAGGCCCTGGATACGGCCGACGACGAGGAAGTGCTGCGGCAGCTGCTTGACCGCAAGTTCTAGCCGGGCCGCGCCGATTAACCCTTTCGCCGCAGGGGCAGCAGCTCGTTGAGCTCGTCGATGTAATGCTTTTCCAGCTGGTTGACGCGGTCGATGTGCGTGCGGAAAATCATGTCCATGCGCGGGTCGAAGAAGCGGTGGCTGCTGTAGCTCGATACGGACACGAAGCCGCGCCGGGCCTTGTGCGCGCCGCCCATGCCGGGGTCGTAGCGGGTGATGCCGTGGTCGATGGCCCAGGCGATGGGGGCGTAGTAGCACAGCTCGAAGTGCAGGAAGGGAATGTCCTCGAACGAGCCCCAGTAGCGGCCGAAGAGGATGTCGCGCTTGTGGGCGAGCATGGCCAGGGCCACGGGGTCGCGGCGGCCTTCCCGAAACGCGGCGGCAAAAGCCAGGCGGTGGCGGAAGGCCGCGGGCAGGCCCTCGAAAAACGCCGGCGTCAGGTAGCGGCAGCCCCAGGGACCGAACTTTGCGTTGGTGCGGTCGTAGAGCTCGCGCATGATGGGAAAAAACGAATCCGGGATGTCCGCGCCGGAGACGATCTCCACGCGCACGCCGGACGCGGCAAGGGCGCTGCGTTCGTGACGCACGGACTTGCGCCGGTTGGCGTTGAGCGTGGACAGGAAGTCGTCGAAATCGGAAAAACCGCGGTTGCGCCAGAGATAGCCCTGGTGCCGCCAGGCCGTGAAGCCGTAGTCCTCCGAGGCGGCGGCGAAATCCGGTTCGGTGAAGAGCAGCGCCGCGCCCTGGACGCCGTTGCTCAGACAGTATTGTTCGACGGCCTCGAACATGCGCCGGGAAAGGCGCATCTGGTTCATGTCCGGGTCTGCCAGGAAGCGTAGGCCCGTGGCCGGAGTGAACGGGCTGGCCGCGACGAGGCGCGGGAAGTAGGGCAGCCCCAGGCGCGAGGCCGCCTCGCCCCAGAGCTGGTCGAACACGAATTCGCCGTCGGAGTGCCACTTCAGGTACATGGGCAGCGCGCCGACCATGACGCCGTCGGCATGGGCGAGCAGGTGGTTGGGATACCAGCCCTTGGCCGGGGCGGCGCTGCCGGAGTCTTCCAGCAGCTTGAGCCACGCGTATTCGAAAAAGGGCGTGTCCAGCGGCTCGGCCAGGACGTCCCAACGGTCCTTGTCCGCCTCGGCCATGGACCGGGCGAAGCGCAAGGTCAATTGGTCAGTGGGAACCGTCATAACGCCTCCATACGCCCGGGCAAGGCTTCTGTCACGCGTTTGCCGCGCCGGGGCGACGCCATATCGTGGTGCGCCAGACGCCGTTCTCGAAATCCCGTCGCGGCCAGCCGGACGCGGCGGCGAAGACGGGGGCGTATTTCTCCCATTCGCTGTTGTCGAGCACGAGCAGGCCGCCGGGGCGCAAGCGCGACAGGGCGTTTATGGCGCATGCCACGCGGGCCCGGCCGTCCACGCTGACGAGATCGAAGCTGTCCGGAGCGAACTCGAGGATGGCGTCGGCATAGGCGGCGAATTCCGGTTTTTCCGGGACGTAGCCCGTTTGCCGCCAGGCGTCGGGGCGGTCGTCGGGCCGGCCCGGGGCGTCGCCGGGAGGCGCGAAACGCAGCGTGACGTTGGCGACGCCCTGGCCGACGAGTTCCCGGGCCAGGCGGCGACGCCACTTTTCCCGGTGCTCCACGGTCACGAGCCGGGCCACGCGGCGGGCGAGGAAAAACGTGCTGCGTCCGCCGCCCCACTCGAAGGCGGTCATGGACGGGGCGAGAAAGCGGTCGAGGCAGCGCACGGCCCCGGCGTTAATCCAGGGATAGGCGGGATCGCAGGCCATCCGCCAGGCCGTCGGCGCATAGAGCAGGGCGCGCGCCGCGCGGCGCAACCCCTCGCCAAGGCCGGTGCGCCCGGGCGTGTAGCGGATGAGCATGGCGGGCGCGGAAGCGTCAGCAGCCGTGGGCGGCGAGGGCGGCGGCGACGTCGGCGTGGATGGAAAACACCTTGCCGAGGTCGGCGATGCGCAGCACCTTGGCCACGCCGTCGCTGATGGCGCAAAGGGCCACCATGCCCCCTTCGGGCAGCAGGCGGTTGCGCACGGTGATGAGGCTGCCTATGGCGCTCGAATCCATGAATTCCACACCCGTAAGGTCGAAGCACAGCACCTTGGGCGCGGTCTCGATCATGGGAGCCAGGGCGCGCTGGAAATCGGGGCAGGCGGTGTAGTCGAAGATTTTGGGCAGGCCTGTCACCAGGGTCAGGGCGCCGTGTCCGGTCGCGGTCAGGTCCATGTCTCCTCCGGTTCGCCGCGATGGCGGCGAAATGGCCTGTACCATGGGCCGCACGGCCGGGCAACCTACTGGCCGGGCGAGATTTTCCTTCCGCCTTCGTGCGGAAGCGTGTAGAAAAGACGAGTCTTCTCAGAAGGCGCTGCGCAGGCGCAAACGCCGGAAAAACCGTAAGCCCGGAATGAGCGACGCATGAACAAGGATTGGCAGCGAAACAAACCGGCCCAGGGCGTGCCCGCCTGCTCGGACGCCGTCTGCGAGATGCTCGACCGCGTCGGCGTGCCCCGCACCTCCAAGTGGCGGGGGCTCATTCTCTACATGCGCGGCATCAAGGATTACGATTTTCTGGACAATGAACAAAAGGAGCAGATCCAGGCCCTGGTCATGGAAGTGCTCAAGGCCCGGGATTTTTCCGACGAGAAGTTCCGCGAGGTCATCAAGAGCAACGAGCGCATTTTAAGCGCTCCCTGGAACCGGGCGCTCACGCGTACGCTCCAGGAGACCGCCTCCCTCGTCCAGGAGTTCCAGGAGACGCTTTTCCGCCACAAGGGCGGGGTGCAAAAGCTCGAAAACGTCACGGTGGAGGCCGTGGAGACGGGCGGCGACGTGGAGCGCATGCTCGGCACCATCCGGCGGGGATTTCGGGAAATGGCCTCCATGATCGAAGAGGATGCCGAGAAGATGGTGGCCATGAGCCTCACCGACGCGCTGACCGGCATCCACAACCGCCGCGCCTTCGACAGCCACATCGGCAAGGCCGTGGCCCGCGCCGCGGCCGAGGGCAAGCCGCTGTCGCTCTTCATGTGCGATATCGATTTTTTCAAGCGCTTCAACGACGAGCACGGCCACCGCATCGGCGACCAGGCCCTCGTGGTCGTGGGCTCCATCCTCAAGGGCTTCGCCGAGGAGATCAAGCAGCTCGAGGACCGCGACATCTTCCCTGCCCGCTACGGCGGCGAGGAGTTCGCCGTGACCCTGGCCGACATCGGCAAGGACGAGGCCGAGGAACTGGCCGAGATCATCCGGCGCAAGATCGAGCGCTACAACTTCGTCATCCGCGATCCCGACGGCCAGATCCTGGTCGGCGGCATCAAGATCAACGTCAGCATCGGCGTGGCCGAACTGCTCGCCGATTGCCCCTCGCCCAATGTGGACCACCTCGTGGACGCCGCGGACAAGGCCCTCTACGTGGCCAAATCCTCGGGCCGCAACCAGGTCCGCGCCTACGAACGCCCGCATGTTTGAATTCGAATGGTGAGTAGGGAGTAGGGAGGGGGAACGCCTCCGGCGGCCAAAGGGCTATCGCCCTCTGGACTCCCGTCTCCGTGGAGCGTTGCGCCTCCCGTCCTGCTTCGATCTTCCGATATCTCCCCTGGAATCCCCCCTTTCGGGGTGGTCCAGGAGGGGCCCTCGGCCCCTCCTGGCCGCCGGAGGCATCTTTTCTTTTTTGTTTTTATAGTCTGCGCAAAATGGCCTTGGCCGGGATGAGGCCCGTGGCGGCGGCCGAGACGATGTTGCCGGCCACGCCTGGTCCGTCGCCGGCCACGAACATGCCCGCAATCGCGGTTTCCAGTTCCGGTGTGGCGTCGATTTGCGTGGCGAAGAACTTGATTTCCGGCGCGTAGAGCAGGGTTTCGTCGTTGGCCACGCCCGGGACCACGGCGTTTAATTGCTCCAGGCCGTCCACGAGGTTGGCGACGATGCGTTCGGGCAGGGCCATGGCGATGTCGCCGCAGGTGACCGAGGTGAG
>JAEWPX010000128.1 GCA_023399375.1 Pseudomonadota bacterium
GGCCGGCGATGCCGTCGCTGCGCTCCAGGCTCGCCGGCCAAATTCCGGCCTCGCAGGCCCGTCGCCCCTTCGGGGCGAATTTGAAGAAATTTTACTTTGAAAGCTTTGGGAAGAAAAAAACCTTAAAGAAATCCTCTTAAAATGCGGCGCTTCGCCCTGGCGTCCGTGGTCTCGGAAATGGAGCTGCCGTGCTGGCCGGCTTTGCGGCCTGTGGGGCAGCCCCATTTCCGCGACCACGGGCGCCAGCGGCGAAGCGCCGCATTTAACAAGGCAAATTCCTCGAGGGCTTTTGTCTTCCCAAATCTTTCAAAGAAAAATTCGTTCAAATTCGCCCCGCAGGGACGACGGGCCTCGCCGACGCACTCCCGCGAACGACCACAGCTCCACCCGGCTCCCATCCTTCCGCCTCCCCTATCGAGGAGGTCCAGGAGAGGGTCACCCCCTCCTGGCCGCCGGAGGCATCTTCCCTCTTTTCCCCTTCTCCGTCCTCATCCCTCTCACTCTCTCCCTATCCCCTTAACGTCTGTTCGTAGATCGCTTCCAACCGCGCGGCCACGGTGGGCCAGTTGAGTTCCTCGGCGATGAGCTTGTGCGCGTTGTCGTGTTTGCGTTGGCGGTCGGCCGTATCGGTCAGGGCGGTGACGATGGCCTGGCCGAAGGCGGCGGGGGCGTCGACCGGGGCGGTGTAGCCGCAGTCGCGGGTTTCCATGATGCGTTTGATTTCGCCCACGGCGTTGGAGACGACGGGCACGCCCGAGGCGAGGTAGTCGCCGAAGCGGATGGGGAAGCGGGCCTTTTCGATGGGGTCGTCGTCCATGGGCAGAAGCAGCGCGTCGGCGGCGGCGAGGTAGGTCGGCACTTCGCTCGAGGGTTTTTCGCCGACCTTGACGATATCCGGGGCGAAGCGTTCCTCGTAGGCGGCCATGCGGGCCTTGAAGGCGTCGGAGATGTGGAGCTTGCCCAGGAAGTAGAGTTTGAGGTCCGGGATGGACTGCCGCGCCGTGGCGTAGGCGTCGAGGAGCGCGAAGAGCGATTCGGTGTAGGTGTGGCCCATGGAGAGGACCATGTTGGCGTCCGGGGGCAGTCCCAGGGCGGCGCGCGCTTCGAGTTTGTCCGGCATGGCGGCGGAGACGGTGGGGCAGTTGGGGATGTAGTGGATCTTTTCCTCGGGCAGGCCGGCGTCGCGGAATTTCTGCATGAGGATGGCGCTTGCGGCCGTGGCCATGTCGGCGTGGGCGGGCAACCTGTCCTCGGTGAAGTCGTAGACGGCGCGCACGGGCGCGGGGTGGTGCAGGGTGAAGCCGCCTTTCCACATGTCGTCGTGGTCGAGGACGATTTTCACCTTGGGCCGGGCGAGGGAGGTCAGAAGCGTCGGCAGGCTGATGGGGTGCAGCGGAAAAGCGAAGGCGTGCAGGATGTCCATCTTCTGCGAGAGGCATTCCCGGGCGTTTAAAAACATGCGCAGGGTGTGGCCGGTGTGGTAGGTGGCGAGGTTCACGCGCGGCAGGATGCGGATGGTGAGGCTGCCTTCCTTGCGGTCACGGATGGAGAGCGTGGGCTCGCGCGAAGCGCAAAGGAGCGTGATTTCGTGGCCGCGCGCAGCGAGATGCCGGGCCAGGTGGTAGCAGCGGAAATAGGTGCCGTAGCCCTCGGGATTGTGATTGAGGAAGAGGATTTTCATTTAGAGATTCGTTTTCGTGAAGAGTTTTTCGGGCAGCGCGCGCACGAGGCACATGATGGGCCGCCAGAACCAGGGGGTGTAGACCACGGCCTTGCCGCGCAGGACGGCGTTTCGGATGTCGGCGGCCACGCGCGCGGGCGTGGCGGTGAGGATTTTGGGCGTGGGCGCGGCGGCGGTCATACGCGTTTTGGCCCAGCCGGGCAGCACGGTGACGACGCGCACGCCGGATTTGGCCAGCCGGTGGCGCAGGCCGGAAAGGTAGGCGGTGAGCCCGGCCTTGGCCGCGCCGTAGAGGTAGTTGCTTTTGCGGCCTCTGTCGCCGGCGGGGGAGGAGATGCCGACGATGGTCCCGTGGCCGCGCGCTTCCATGTCCCGGGCGGCGATTTCGAGGATGGAGACCGCGCCGGTCAGGTTCACGTCGAGGGTCGCCTTGGCCAGGGCGAAATCGCGTTGCCCGGCCTGCTGGTCGGGGTAGAGCCCGAAGGCCGTGACCACGATGTCCGGGGCCGGGTCGAGGGCGTCGTAGAACGCCTGATGGCCGGCGAAATCCAGGGCGTCGAAGGCGCGCACGGCAACGGGCGTTGCGAAAGCGGCGCGGATGTCCGCGGCGGCGGCTTCCAGGCGCGCGAGATCGCGCGAGGCGAGCGTGAGGCGTGCGGCGTCCTGGTGCGCCAGTTCCCGGGCCAGGGCCAGGGCGATGTCCGAAGCCGCGCCGAGGATGAGGACGTGGGGCGGGGCGTCGGCGGCGACGCGGCGTTTTTTCGGGGGCAGCAGCGTGTTTTTCAGCAGCCGCAGGCCGAAGCGGGCGTAGTTGGCGATGATTTTCGGGTTGCCGCCGGCCTGGAGGAGCTTTTTGCCGATGTAGGACGGGCGCAGGTGGAAATCGAGCAGCGTTTTTTTGCGGAAGGCCTCGATCTCCGCCATGGAAAGCCGCGTCGTGCCCACGGTCGGCGCGTTGAAGTAGTCCTTGCCGAGCACCGTGCCGGGAAGCAGGCCCTCTTCGCGTGCGATCTCGTTGAGGCGCGTGCCGTAGTAGGGAATGGCGATGTGCAGTTCCAGGAAGTCGTTGTCGAGCGCGAAAATGTGCTTGCGCGTGGCCTCGAGGTGCTCGCGGCCTTCCCAGGGCAGGCCGACGAGGAAGAAGCCGAAGGTGAGAAGGCCCGCCTCCTTGGCCCATTTCGTGGCCTGGAGGTTGTCTTCCACGGTGGTGTGCTTGTGGATGCGCGCAAGCGTCTCCGGGCTGCCCGATTCGTAGCCGAAGGCCACGAGCCAGCAGCCGGCCTTTTTCATGAGGAAAAGCGTCTCGCGCGTGAGCGGCTTGGTCTTGGAGTTGGCGACCCAGCGGATTTTCCCGGCAAGCGGCGAATCGAGGATGGCCCGGCACACGGCGGCGGTCCAGTTCGCGTCGAAGGTGAAGGTGTCGGACTTGAAGAAAAAATCGCGAATGCCGTGGGTGAAGTAGCATTCGGAAAGTTCCGCCAGGATGTTTTCCGGGGAACGCAGACGCAGCTTTTTTCCCGAGATCTTCGGCGTCATGCAGAAGATGCAGGCCGAGGGACAGCCGCGCGAGGTGGCGATGGTCGCTTGGGGCTCGCCGGTGTCGGGGCGGGCATAGAGGGCGTTATGGATCAGGCTCCTGTCGGGAAAGGGCAGGCTGTCCAGGTCGGTTTCCCAGGAGGCGAAATCCGTGGGGGTCCAGACGCCGTCCTTCCTGTAGAGGATGCCCCGAATCGCGGGCACGGCGGCGGGGTCGCCGAAATGCGCGGCCGCGAGCCTGCCCACGATGAAGTCCGATTCCAGGCCGATCAGATAGGTGACGTCGGCGAGGTCGAGCTGGTCGAGCAGCGCCGCGTCCGGGGCGAAGAAGATCGCGCCCTTGAGCATGACGCAAAGGTCCGGCTTTCTGGCCGCAAGCTCCCGCACGAGGTGCAGGTCGTCGAAGATTGTGGAGTTGGTGATGCTGACGAAGATGCCGTCCGGGGCCTCGCGGTCGAAGTCGGCGAAAAGGTTGGCCGGGGCGGCGCGTTCGGTCTGGTAGTCGCGCAAAAAGACGGCGAAGCCTTCCTTCTTGAGCGTGGCGGCGGCGTAGCCCAGGTCGTTCGGCGCGCGCATGGACGTGGCCGTGGACTGCTCCACGTTGCCCTGGGAGCGGTCCTCACCGCGCTGGTAGAACCGGCCCGGCGGGTAAAACAGCATGATCTTTTTCATGGGCGACCGGCGTGCTCCAGATAAAGGATGCAGTAGCAGCTGAGGATCCACAGCAGGATCGAGGCCTGGATGAAGCCGTCGCGCAGCAGCACCAGCGTCGGCGAACCGCTTTTGCACTCGACGAGCGTGATCTGCAAGTAGCGCAGCACGCCCATGATGACGAAAATCGCGCTCAGGTACAACTTGTCCGAGCCGTGCTTGGCGATGACTTCCGGCGAGACCGTGTAGAGGATGTAGCTGACGATGACCACGGCGGCCATGATCATCATGGACGCCGAAACGAACTCCAGGTTGTAGCCGTCGAGCGAGCGGCGCGTTTTCTCGCAGCCCGCGGCGGAAAGCAGCAGATCGTCGCGGCGCTTGGCGAAGCCGAGGAAAAGCGCCAGCAGAAACGTCATGAGCACGATCCAGTGGCTCGGCGTGATGCCCGTGACCACGCCTCCCGCGAACACGCGCAGCACGAAGCCCACGGCGATGCAGCCGATGTCGACCAGCGCCTTGTGCTTGAGCGCGAAGCTGTAGAGCAGGTTGATGGCGAGGTACGCGCCCAGAATGCCGGTGAAGGGAATGGACCCGAGCGTCAGGGCGAGAAAGCCGGCCCCGGCCAGGAGCAAGGCGGCGAACAGTACGGCCTCGGCCGGAAAAAGCGCGCCGCTGGCCAGCGGGCGGGTGCGTTTGGAAGGGTGCGCCCGGTCCTCGTCCATGTCTTTCAGGTCGTTTACGGCATAAACGGCGCTGGCGGTCAGGCAGAAGGCGGCAAAGGCCAGCACCGCCCGGGGCAGGGCGGCGGGACCGGCCAGCTTCCAGCCGAAGAAAAGCGGCAGAAAGACGAAGGCGTTCTTGACGTATTGGTGCGGCCTGGCAAGCCTCAGGCAGGACGCCAGCCGCGAGGGACGTTGTTCCATACTGCTCCGGCCGGCCGGCCAGGATCGGCCGGCGGGCGGCGTCACCATAGCCGGGTTGCCCCGGTGGTTCAATCCTTGCCCCGCGCCCGTTTTCCGGGCCAGGGCGCAAGCAGCGCGGCGCAAGCAAGCGCCAGGACGGCCCAGGCCGCGCGCACGACAGGCAGCATGCGCTCCATGACCGCCTCGTCGCGAAAAACGAGCGTCGCCGGACCCGCGGCCCCGGGCGGCAGGGGGAAGGCGTCGAGAAAGCCGTAGCCCTTAAGCGGCGCGATCTCCCGGCCGTCGGCCAGGCGCAGGTTCCAGCCCGGGTGGAAAGCTTCGGAAAAAACCAGCGTCCTGCCGCCGCTGCCTTCGGGCAGGTCCAGGGCGTAGCGGCCCGGGTTGACGCGGGATTGTACGAGCGCGGGCGGCGTTTGCGGCGAAGGCGCGTCTCGCGTGAGCTCCACGCGATCGACGGCGGCTTCGGGTGGGCCGGTCAGGCGCAGGCGCACGCGGCCGGCGGCGTCGGTCGTTGCGGCAACGCCCGGGACGTCCAGCGCGCCGTCCGCAGGGAAGGTCTTTTGCGCGCCGTCCGGCAGGGTCACGGTCGCGCCGGCCGGGCCGATGAGGCGCAGCGTCGCGGCGTAGGTTCCGGGGACCGGGGCGGCGAGGTCGAGCTCGGCCGGCAGTCGCGCCGCCGCGCCGAAGGACAGGGTCGCCCCGCCGGGCACGGGCGTTGCGGCGACCAGGCGCATGGGATGATTGGGAGCATTGGCCTGGGAGGAGAGCTGGGCCTGGCGCATGGCGAAGCGCACGGTGACGGTCGTGGCCGGGCCGGGGATGCGGTGGACCTCTGTGCGGCCGTAGACGTCCTCCCAGCGGCCGTCGGGCTTGCCCTCGACCCGGAAAAGCGGCGTGAACGGTTTGCCGTCCACGGAGACTTCCGCCGCGACGTAGGACGGCGCGGCCTTGTCGCCGAAAAGGCGGGGATAGGCTTCGAGCACGACGTCCGTCGCCGCTACGGGAAAGCGCACGGTGAAGGCGGCCTCGCCCGGGGCGTCGCCTTCGACGGCCAGCGTGCCGCCGCCCATGGGATCGACGTCGCGCAGCCGGGCATGGTCCCGGATGATCTCCACGCCGGCTCCGGCGGCGAGCAGGGGCACGGCCAGGCGCGGGGCCATGGGCACGGCCGGGGCCACGGTCGCCTCCTCGGCCTCGACGACGAGGCGCGCGCCGCCGCGCGCGGCCAGGGCCGCGACGGTTTTCCGGGCCGCGTCAGAGGCGTCTTCGGGCACGGCCAGCACGCCCGCGACGTACACGCCGCGTCCGGGCGCGGCCACGGTCAGGCCGTGGGGCGGGCCGGGCTCGAAGGTGGCCGTGCCGCAGTCGAGCCAGTCCATGCCCCGGCCGAGGGGGCCGGCGTCCAGTTCGGCCACGGGTTCGTCGTCGATGGCGACGACCGTGCGCCCGGCAAAAGGCGCTGCCCCCAGGCGCACGAACACGCGCCAGGAGCCGTGCCCGACCAGGGGAAATTCGATCTTGCCCGGCCCGGCGCTGGCCTTGCCGCCGCCGTCCAGGGGCGAGGTCCCCAGGCGGATGTCGTCGAGAAACCGGTCGGCGAGATTGCCCCAGTCGCCTGCAAGGTTCGCGTCGCGCGCGGCGGTAAACGCCCCTTCCGGCAGAAAGGGCAGGGCCAGTTCCGGCCGGGAGCGGCCGTACGCGATCACGCCGGCAAGCCCTGCGCCGAGCCGTTTCGCCTGCGCCGCGTCGAGATCCGGGGCGGCGTAGAGCACACGCCCGGCGAAGTCCTCATGCGGGCCGTTTGCCAGGGAAAGCAGCAGCGCAAAGCCGCCGGAGGCGAGGGGGCCGCCGTCGGCCAGGCGCAGCCGGGGCAGGAAATCGGCGTTGGCCAGCACTTCCACGGGCGGCGCGGCAAGTTGCGCGTCCGGGGAAAGGTCCTTTTGCGCGGCGACGAAGGGCGCGAGGATGTCGCCGGGATCGAACAGGGTCTCGGGGCCGCGCTTGGTGGTCGGCATCCAGCCGAAGGAGCCGTAGGAGAGATAGGGCACGGAGGGGTCGTAGAGCACGCGCTTGACGGCGGCCAGGCCAAGCAGGCGGCCGAAGCGGTCCGCGGCAGGCCAGGGCCGCATGAGGACAGTCAGCAGGTAGCGCGAATAGGGCTCGCCGATAAACGTCGGCCCCATGACCGCGTCCTTGCCGAGCATGGCGAAATTGCGCGTGATCGCGTTTTGCGGCGGCGCGGGCACGTCGCCCGTGGGCCCGGCGATGGTCGGCCAGACCGTCACGCGGTCGTCGCCCGGGTCGGCGGAAAGGGTCTTGGCCAGCTTTTCTTCGGCCGGGGAGATGGGCTGGGGCATGAGGGCCATGGTCTGGGTCGTGGCGTTTTTGGGCGCGGCCAGGGAGCCGTTCCAGTAGGGCGCGAGGTAGACGGCGAGGCAGGCCGTGGCGAAAAGGCCCGCGCCGACGTCCACGAGGCGGCTCTCCCGCCAGACGCCCCGGCGCGCGACGACGGCGAGCCCCATGGCGGCGAGCAGGGACAAGCCCGTGAAGTAGAGCGGCAGCCAGCGCGCCGGCCGGGCCATGAGGTAGAAGATCATGGGCACGCGGGCGAGGAATTTTTCGTAAAAGACCGCGCCGGCCAGGGTCTTGGACCCGGCCATGCAGAAAAAACCGGCCAGCAGGCAGGCCACGGCGTACCATTTGAGCGCCCGCGCCGGTCCCTTGTAGGTAAAGCCGATCAGCGCCAGGGCGAAAAGCCCCAACGCCGCGGCGACCCAGGCGGGGTTTTCCTTGAAATTGACCGGATAGGCGTATTCCGTGCCCATGCCGTAGTTGTCGGTGTGGCCGAGCATGGCCTGGCGCAAGGGTGCTGAGAAGTGGCGGTACATGTCGAGGTAGTTCTTGCGCACCTCGCCCGCGGACTGGTTGTATTTGACGGTCGCGCCGCCGCCGGCCAGGGACACGCCCGCGGGCACGATCCAGTGCAGGTTGAGCGCCACGGCCGTCGCGCCGGCGAGGACGAAGAGCGCCAGCGGCCGCAGGCTGCGCCGGCTGGCCGTGGCGGCCAGGGTGAACAGCGCGGTCCCGGACCCGAAAAAGACGATGCCGAAGGGCGAGGCCGAACAGGCGAGCGCGCCAAGGAGCCCTGCGGCCAGGGCCAGGCCGCAGGCCCGGCGCAGGCTCGCGGCGGCAACCCCCCGCCACAGGAGCCAGACGATCCAGGGCAGAAGGGCCAGGGCGAAGCCGGTTTCCTGCACGTGGCCGCTGACGGCCAGGGAATATTGCCGGGGATTGCACGCATAAAGGAGCGCCGCCGCAAGCGACGGCCAACCCCCGAGCCCGAGCGCGGCGCACAGGGCCAGGATGCCCGCGCCGCCGACCACGGCATAGGCCGGGGGCAGCCATTTCATGATAAACGAGCCGCCCAGGGGGGCCAGCCCCTCGCGCACCACGATGTCGAACCAGCGGTTGATGGCCCCGAAGGCCCCGGGCGAGCCCAGGTCGAAATGGGCGTTCCAGCCGTACTGCGAGATTTCCGCCAGCCGCCGCACTTCCTCGGGAAAGGGCGGGGTGGCGTTGTCCCAGTTCTGGTAGACGTGCCCCGGAGCGAACAGGATGCCCCGGAAGGAGAGGACGGCAAAGAGGGCGACGACCGCGAGGGGCGCAAGCGCCGCCAGTCGCTTTTTCACGAAGCGTCGTCCCCGCCCCGGCCGAGGCCGAGCAGGATGCGGGAAAGGGGCGTCTTGAAGAGCGCAATGGTGCCGATCTGGTGGATGAGCGCGTCGCGCCAGGTGTCGCCGCCGCGGCACTGGCGGCAATATTCCGTGGGCAGCAGGCAGTATTTGAGGCAGCGCCGCAGCCTTTTGCCGGCGTCGCTTTCCAGCACGCCGGCCAGGGACTGCCGGGCGGCGTTGCCGAAGACGTTTTTGCCGTCGTAGTCCTTGCAGCAGGTGGTCACGTCGCCGTTCCAGAGGATGCCGAAATGGCCGTCCAGGCCGTCGCACGCGCCGACGACGCCACGCACGAACCCGGGCCGGCCGGCGTTTTCCTGGCTGACCCAGCGCGAGACGGTCTCGAAGCGCACGGAGACGTTGTCCGTGACCTTGACCGCGTGGTTGGCGCGGGCGCGGTCCGGGGCGAAGGACACGGGCGGGACGAGGCCCCGCAAGAGCTCCTCCATGCGCGCCTCGACGCTTCCCGCGGACATCCTGCGGCCCATGGCGTCGGTGCCGAGGGCCTTTTCGTAGACCGTGTCCTTGAAG
The DNA here is from genome assembly GCA_023399375.1 of Pseudomonadota bacterium. Taxonomy (GTDB): domain Bacteria; phylum Desulfobacterota; class Desulfovibrionia; order Desulfovibrionales; family Desulfovibrionaceae; genus Solidesulfovibrio. The sequence goes on from JAEWPX010000128.1 coordinate 9,057, forward strand.
ACCTTGAGGATGACGCGGCCGGAGAAGCGCGGCGCGGCGGCGACCAGCCGGCGCACGCCCTCGCGGTAGGCCCCGAAGTCCGTGCGGGAAAGCGCGGCAAAGGCGTCGGCGTCCACGCCCCGGTAGCTGACGTAGAGTTCGTTTATGCCCGAGGCGACGATGCGCTCCACGTTGGCCTCGGTCAGGCGGCTGCCGTTGGTGAAGACGCGAAGCGTAAGTCCCAGTTCCCGGGCCCTGGCGGCCATGTCGAACAGGCCCTTGTGCAGAAACGGCTCGCCCATGAGCCCGAACTGGACCACGGGCGCGATGCGCCCCCGGGCGATCTGCACGAGGATGGCGTCCATGAGCGCCGGGTCCATGAAGCCCTTGGGCCGCGTGATGGCGTCGCTCGGGCAGAAGGGGCAGGAAAAATTGCAGTGGTTGGTCAGCTCGATGATGACGCTGTCGAAGGACACGGGCATGGCGGGCGCTACCGGGTTTTGCGGGGTTCTGCCGCGTCCAGGAATTCGGCCGTGTACACGGCGGTTTCCTTTTTCATGATCTCGCGCCAGTCGAATTCGCGCACCACGAGTTCCCGGCCGGCATGGCCCAGGCGGGCGGCGAGTTCCTTGTCGGCGATAAGGCGCAAAAACGCCCTGGCAAAGGCCTCCACGTCGCCGCTACGGGCAACGAGCGCGTTTTCGCCGTCGCGGGCGATCTCGCCGATGGCCTTGAGCTTCGTGACCACCACAGGCTTGCCGCAGCCCCAGTACTCGAAGAGCTTGAACGACAGGTAGTGGTCGTGGTTGAGCGTGGCGCGCAGCGTCATGGCCCCGATGTCGCAGGCGCAAAGCACGGCCGGCACGTCCGCGTGGGGAATCCAGCCGGGCAGGACCACGTTTTCCTCGAGACCGAGCTCGGCGATGCGCGGCCGGCAAACCTCGTCGAAATAGGGGCTGCCGCCGCCGAGGATGAGCAGGCGGGCGTCCGGGCGCTCCCTGGCGACCAGGGCCAACGCCTCGAGCAGGATGTCCACGCCGTCGTCGTGCTTGATGTCGCCGTGGAAGACGAGCACCGGCGCGTCCTTGGGAATGCCCAGGCGCTCGCGCACGCCGGCGGTCGGCACGTCCGGGCGGAAGGTCTCGGAATCCGTGCCGTCGGGCACGATGTGGATCTTCTCCGGCGGCAGGCCGTGGGCGCGCGCCAGGTGATCCTTGAGCTGGTTGCTCACCACGAAGATGAAGCGGGCCTGGCGCAGGACGTAGTTTTCCAGCCAGACCAGGGGCTTGCTCAAAAGCGGCATGTCCGTGCGCGCGATGTCGGAATAAAAGTCCGTGAAATCCACGAACACCGGCTTGCGGATGAGCTTGCCCGCAAGCACCGCGGCGAGCCCGGCCAGGGGGTTCCAGGCGTGCAGGGCGGCGAATCCCCGGCCGCAGGAGCGGCGGTACCAGACTTCGAGGATGACGAGCGAGATGATGGAGGCCAGGAAGTGCCAGATGCGCACGGGCAGCCGCCAGCGGGTGTAGAGGTGGCAGGCCCAGCCCGGGAACTGGTTCATCCAGATCCATTCCACGAAATAGGAACGCCTGGAGCGCAGGTCCTTGCTCGGGGAGACCATGTTGACCATCACCCGCTTCTCGGCGATGAGCACCTTGGCCAGCCAGTACATGCGCAGGTTGGCGCGGGAGACGGGGGGAATGGTGGTTTCGACCAGCACGCCCACCTTGGGGCGGCTGTCGAGATCGAAGCCCGCGGGCACCTGGTTGAGGTGTTTTTTCGTGGAAAACAGCATGGACTCCGCCTGCGCCGGCGTGGTTTCGCGGCGTGTTGTGCGTTTTTCGCCCGGTGCGGGCGCGTGAGGCCATACCCGGCCGCGAGGCGACGGCGACTGTAGCGGGAAGGCCGCGCCGGCGCAAGATGCCGCGCCGTGCGGGCCGTCGCCGGCCTCAGCCGGCCTGTCCGCCGAAGCGGGGCGCGGCGTCGTAGCCCATGGCCGCAAGCGTGCGCGTATAGATGGCGTCCCAGAGGTTGTCGCGCGAGGCCGCGACCACGCGGTCGCGCACGGCGCGGTACCAGGGCTCGTCCGTGAGCAGGCGCACGGCCGTTTTGGCCAGCTCCCCGGCGTCGTAGGGGATGACCGCGCCGAGCCCGCCTTCGCGCACCTCGCGGTGCGACGGCGGCACCTCCGTCGTGACCACGGGCAGGCCGCAGCCGATGGCCTCGCGGATTTTGATCACGTCGCCGAAACGCTTCACGTTCTCGGGAAAGGGCATGTACGGGGCCAGGGCGGCCGAGGCGGACAGGGCTGCGTCGAGGATGCGGCGGCGGTCCGTGACGTAGCCGTGCCAGACGATGGCGCGCGAGACGCCGAGCGCCTCGGCCCTTGCCTTGAGCTCGGCCAGCTGCGGCCCGTCGCCGAAGATGTCGATCACCACGTCCGGCACGGACGCGAGTATTTCCGGCAGCGACTCGATGATGAGCGCCACGCCGTTTTCCCGGCAGATGCCGCCGCTGTAGAAGAGCCGGCGACGGTCCACGGCGTCGTGGGGCTTGATGACGACCCCGTCCGGGATGAAGCCGAAGGGCACCCAGAGCTCGCGTCCGAGCTGCGACATGTCGTAGCCGAGGATGTCGCGCCGCGCGTCGCTTATGGCGTAGGTGTAGTTCCAGATGTAGTCCGAGCGGCGGCAGGCGGTCTTGTCGAGCCAGATGTAGAGGTCGTTGAGCGCCTTGTTGTCGAACTTCCAGGGCGACCAATCGGAGATGTAGTAGGCGCTTTCCTTGACCTTGCCCCGGACCTTGAGCGCCGCGCCGCAAAGGGCGAGCAGCGACTCCACGCCGACGAAGAGGTCGATGGGGCCGGGCGTTGCCGCGGCGGCCCAGAAGCAGGCCAGGATGTCGCGGACCTTCAGGCGGAAATAGGTCTTGGGCTGCGCTTTGTCCGGCGGCACGGCCAGCGGAGCGGTCAGCCAGCCCGGCCAGACGCGCCTTTCGCGCAACCTGCCGCGCTCGAAAAACGAGGCCTGGGGCCGGGAGACCATGCCCGGCCGAGGCAGCGACAGCTCGAGGACGGTCGCGCGTTCGGCCCGGTCGCGAAAGAACTCCAGCATGGGCCAGGCCGGGGAATTGTGGCGCATCCGCTCGCCCGTGGCGGCGTCGGTGATGTCGGAAATGGTCGCGATCAGGACGGAGGAGAGGCGTTTCATCGCTTACGCGTCCTCACGCGCGAGCACCACGTAATGCTCCCGGCGGAAGACTTCGACGAAGCCGGGAATATCCAGTTCCTCCAAGGTCACGAACTTGGTGCTGACCAGGAAGTGCGTGAGGCCGTACTTGTCCGCGATCTCGCGCAGCGGCTTTTGCAAAAGCGGCCAGTAGTCCACGAGTTCGTAGACGCCGACGGAGTTGTCCGACAGCAGCGCCTTGCCGTTATTGAGGAAATACGTGACCGCATCGGCCAGGCCGTGGGGCAGGCAGGCGATGCGCACTTCGTTCGGGAAGGCGTTCAAATGCTTGAGCACGGCCCACAGCGCCGGGGTGACGGACTTGTCCGGGTTATGCACCACGAGTTTGATCTGGAAAAAGAGGATCACGCCCAGGCACCCCGCCCCGACGATAAAGGGTGCGGCCTTGACGAGGCCCCACACGGCCGGGTCGGCGGCGAACTTGAGGACCAGGGCGGCGGCAGCGGCGGCAGCGGCGGCCGTGGCGTACTCGAGGTAGCGCTGGCCTTCGCCCAGAAAACGCATGTACTTGGTATTGAACAGGATGCCGAGGATGAAAAGCACCACGGACCATTTGATGACCACGGAGAACCACGGCGAGGCCGCGGCCATGGCTCCGTAGTCCGGCAGGGCCAGGGCGACGAAGGCGTAAATGGCCCAGGGATTGACGGCGAGAAACGGCAGCACCGGAATCTTCCAGATGAGGTATTCGATGCGGCGCACGAAGTCGGTGTGCTTTTTCTCCCTGGTCGGGTTGCCGCGCACCTGATGCGCCAGCCGGTTGTGGATGTTGTACATCCAGAAGGCGATCATGAGCAGCTGGCCGCGCAGGTACTTGAGGTACGCGCCCTTGAAGGCGAAGATGGAAAAGAGCACGCCGACGAGGAAAACGAGCAGGCAGCGGGTGTTGCCGTCGATGACGGTGAAGCCGATGATGCCGAAAAAGAGCACCTGCACGGCCATGCGGTGGGTGAAGGTCAGAAGCGTCACCCCGGCCACGCCGAGGGCAAACGTCCAGACGCTCGGGTGCAGCGCGTAGGCCTGCACGCCGAGCATGGCCCACAGGAAGATGAGGCTCCCCGGCGTGCGCAGGCTCAGGTTGCTCGCTTCCAGGGGCACGACTGGGGTCAGCATGTAGAAAATCTGCGCCAGATGCCCGCCCACGGGCGCACCGGTGACGGCCCAGCCCAGGCCAAAGACGGTCAGGCTTTGCAGCACGTCGAAGGCCGGGGAGATGAGTCCCTGGTTGCGGTCGAGCCAGGCCTTGGAAAAGCGCGAACACACGAACGGCAGAAACGGCGGATTGTCCACCGAGCCCGGCACGATGTATTTCTCGGGCACGCTGTCCGGGTAGCGGCCGTGGCGGCGGATGGCGTCGGCCAAAAGCGCGAAGCGCCAGGTGTCGATGCCGAAATAACGGTTGATAAGGCGCGGCCAGACTTCCAGGGCGAACCCGGCCAGGGCGATGGCGACGGCCAAGAGGATTGCGGTCATGGGCGGCTTCCGTGGCGATGGAGTGGGCGGGACCGCCGGCCCCGCAAAACGCGGCCGGCCGGAACAACGTCCCGGCCGCCGCCTGGGGGCTCCTTACCGTCCCCCCCGAAAATCCTCAACCCCACGATGTCCCCCCTTCCAGGGGGCTCGGGGGGGATGATCCCCCCCGACGGGGCCCGGGGCAGCGCCCCGGTTTTTTCTTCCCTTCCCCCCTACTCCTTCGCGATGCGCTCGCGCAGGACCGAGGCGATGAGGTGCACGAGGATCATGTGCACGTCCTCGATGAACTGGTAGTTGTCGCTTGGCACGATGAAGCAGTCCTCCACCGCGTCCTTGAGCTTGCCGCCGGAAAAGCCGGCCATGCCGATGGTGCGCGCGCCGCGCTCCCGGGCGAGGTCGAGGGCCTTGAGCACGTTGGGCGACATGCCGCCGCCGGAGATGCCGATGACCACGTCGTCCGGGTTCAGCAGGTTGAGCAGCTGGCCGTAGAAGATGTTCTCGAAGCCCGCGTCGTTGCCCCAGGCGGTCATGAGCGGAATGTTGTCCGTCAGCGGCACCACGCGAAAGCCCTTCTTCCCGGGAATCAGCGTGGTCTTGGACAGGTCGGAGCAGAAGTGGCTGGCGGTAGAGGCGCTGCCGCCGTTGCCCATGATGAAGATCTGCCGGTCGTGCTTGCGCGCCTCCCAGATGGTGTCCGCGATGCGGCCGATCTGCTCCTTGTCCAGGCGGCTGACCACGGCGCGCATGCCGAGCAGGTAGCCTTCGGGAGTGATGGTGGCGTTGAAGCTGCCGGTGTGGTCCAGCGTGAGCTGTGCGCCGCCGGTTTCGAAGCAGAACGGCAGCCGCTCCAGGCCCATTTCCGTCATCTCCTCGATGACGGCCTGCTGCGCCTCGGGCGGGCAGTAGAGCAGCAGGAAGCCGCCGCCGCCGGCGCCGGCGATCTTGCCGCCAAGGGCGCCCTTGGCCAGGGCCGCGGCATAGTAGCGGTCGATCTCGGGGTTGCTGATGTTTTTGGCGAGGTTCTTCTTGAAGTCCCAGGCCTCGCCGAGCAGCCGGCCGAATCCGTCCAGGTCGCCGGCGGCGAGCGCGTCGCGCATGCGGTAGGCCTGCGCCTTGAGCGCGTCCAGGGCGGCAATGACGGAAGCGTCGCTGGCCTCGGTGGATTTCTTCTGGCCGGCGAGGATGCTCGCGGAATCGCGCGAGGCTCCGGTGTGAAAAAGCAGCAGCCGGCGCTCCAGCCCGGACAGCACGCCCTCGGGCAGCGTCACCGGAGCCACGTCCACGCCGTCGCCTGAAAACGTCATGAAGTTGAGCCCGCCGTAGGCGGCCGCGTACTGGTCCTGCATGCCGATGGGGCGGCTGAGCGCCCCGATCTCGATCTCCGAGGCGATCCTGCCCAACTCCGCCTTGTCATGGGACTGGCCTTTGAAGGTGGCCACGGCCTGGACGATGCTCACCGTGACCGCGCCGGAAAGCCCGAGTCCCGAGCCCGTGGGCACGTCGCCCTTGAGCGCCATGTACAGGCCGCTCGTGACGCCGTAGCGCTTGAGCACCGCCTTGGGGATCTTCAGCGCATCGTTCAGGTTGGCCTTCTCCATGTCCGGAATGCGCTGGTGGAGCTGGTAGTCCGAGGAGACGAGCTCCACCGTGCCGTCCTTGGTGGGCTCGATGATGGTGTAGAAATACTTGTCGATGGTGACGGAAAGCACCGCGCCGCCGTGGCGTTCGTAATAGGCGGGCAGGTCCGTGCCGCCGCCGCCGAAACTCAAGCGCACCGGAGCCTTGGATATGATCATGCGTGCCTCGCAGTGGAGGCCTCCCCGGGGGAGGCGTAATGGAAACGGGAAAAATGCGCCTCGGCGGACAGGCCGCATGCGGCGTAGAGCCGGCAGGCCGGCTCGTTTTCCGCCTCGGTGGTGACGCAAAGCCGCGCGCAGCCCGCCCGGGCCGCGGCCGCGAGCGCCCGGCGCATAAGCGACAAGCCGATGCCCCGCCTGTGCACGAGCACCGAGACGATGTCCACCACGGCGTCCGCGCCGTCGTACTTGAAACTCACGAAACTTTCGCCGTCGTAGACCTTGCGCAGGGCCGGCGAAGCCAGGGAATTGCCGATCCAGGCCGCCTGGAACCGGTCGCGGCCCGCTTTGGGCGCGAACGCGTCCAGGTTGAAGCGGTCGTAGCGCAGGTTGTCCACGTGCTTTGCCACGGCCTCCGGGGAGAGGCGGTTTTCCGCGGTGTCGCGCGGGTCCGGTCCCGCGGCCAGCGCCGGATCGACCCGCCCGGCGAAGCGCACCTGCACCGTGACTTTGCGGAACCCCTGGCGCTGGAAAAAAAGGTCCGCCTCGCGATCCGAGGCGGCGATGCGGGCGTCGGCCATGACCCCGGGCATGGCGCGCAGCCACGCCAGCTCGCGCGCGAGCTTGGGGTAGTCGTAGCGCGTCACGCGGAAAAAATCGCAGCCGAAGGCCGCGGAATCGAACGCCTGACGCGCAAGGCACGTGAATTCCATCGCCGCTCGTTCGCTCCTGTCCGGGTTGCCGTGGTCTGAAGAATTTCCTTCCGGGTTATGCGCGCGACGCCACGTAGGCTTTGGCCCGCTCGTATTTTTGTGGCGACCCAATATCCATAACATAGCCGTCCAGTACTTTGCTGTAAAGCGGCTCGCCCGCGGCGAGCATGGCCGGGAACACGTCGCGTCCGAAGTCGGAAAACCCGGATTCCGGTATATAGTCCAGGACATTCGGAGACATGGCGTAGATGCCGGCATTGGCCAGGTCGGTGAAGGCCACGGCCGGCTTTTCCACGAACCGGGTGATGCGTCCCTTCGCGTCGCGGTCCACGAGGCCGCATTCGGTGGGGTTGTCCACGTGGTAGAGCCCCACCGTGGCCGTCGCGCCGCTGGCCTCGTGGGCGGCGGCAAAGGCGGCGAGGTTCACGTCGAAAAAAACGTCGCCGTAAAGAACCAGGAACGGCTCGCTGAAAAACTCCCGGAAATTGTTGACCGCGCCGGCCGTGCCGAGGAGTTCCGCCTCCAGGCCGTAGAGGAGCCGCACGCCGAAGGCTGTGCCGTTGCCGAAGTGGTCGGTCACGACATGGGGCAGGTAGTGCAGGTTCACGGCAAGGTCGCTTATGCCGGCTGCGGCGCAACGCCGCACCAAGTGCTCGAGCAGCGGCCGGCCGGCCAGGGGCACCATGGGCTTGGGCATGACGTCCGTCAGCGGCCGCAGCCGGGTGCCGAGCCCGGCAGAGAGAATGAGAGCCTTGGATATCATGGAGATTAAGAATGCCTCCGGCGGCCGGGGGGCATGATGCCCCCCGGACCCCCTCGCAAGGGGTAAAATAAGGGGACGCGGATGCGTAGTGTCCTGCCCGGGTTCGTCTCTCAACCTTTCCCCCCCGTCAAGGGGGTCCGGGGGGGATAATCCCCCCCGGCCGCCGGAGGCATCTTCCTCTTCTCTTCTCTCTTCTTCCCCTCTTCCTCTCCCCTATCTTCCACCCACACCGTGGATGGTGAAGCGTTCGCGCTTGCCTTCCTTGGCCGTTTCCCAGGCGGGCTCCTGCCAATCGAGCGGCGTGTTGCGGCCGGGGGCGACGAGCACGGGCGAGCCCGGAAAGCCGGTCACGTCCACCTGCACGTTGCCGGCGACGGCCATGGCCTTGGGATTGAACGATGCGATGAAGGCGGCGGCGTCGGCCACGGCTGCGGGGTCCCAGATGCTTTCGGGCATGGGCCGGGCGACGCCCAGGGGGCCGGGCAGGTGGCGCACCTTGAAGACGAGGTCGCCCGGGGCGACGATTTTTTCCAGGCGCGCGTTGTCGGACTGGTTGCGGCCGATGGCGAGCCAGCGGTTGCCGCTCCAGAACTGGCGGCCGATGTTGGCCAGCTCGAAGTCGGCGGGCGCGGGCTCGGGTTTGTGGATGAAAAGCGGAAAGAAGCGCTTGGCCGAGGGTTCCTCGGTGAGCAGGCAGCCGCCGGCGGGCGTCGGGATTTCGGCCAGGGCGAAGTGCGCGGCCAGGGCGAGCTGGTCCTTGCGGCCGCGGCCGCTGATGGCGTGCAGGCGCTCCCGGTCCACGAGCCCGGAGAGCTCGGCTTCGGTTTCGGGCAGGCGCTTGGCGCAAAGGGGCCGCAGCAGGATGCCCTTGGTTTCGGAATCGCGGATGATGATGTTGAGCGCGTCCAGGCGCTGGGACATGGGCCGCTGGCCGAGGACTTCGCCGGAGATGATGAACGACGCGCCGTAGTCGGGGAGCAGTGCCTTGGCCCGGCGCAGCATGAGGATCTTGCAGTCCACGCAGGGGTTGAGGATCTTGCCCAGCCCGTGGGCGGGGCCGGCGGCCATCATGCGCACGTAGGTGTCGGAAACGTCCACGGGGACGATGTCGAGGCCGTAGATTTCGCGCCAGCGCGCGATCTTGTCGGGCTTGCCGAAAAAGGGGCTGACGAAGTGCAGGCACAGGACGTCGAGTCCCTGCTCGAGGACGGTCTTGGCGGCGAGTATGCTGTCGAGGCCCCCGGAAAAAAGGGCCAGGGCGTGGTAGGATTTCATGCGGCGTAGCTAAGGGCTCGGCGGCCGCATGGCAAGCGGTTTGCCCCGCCCCGGCGAAGTTGCCGGGCGGCAAGGATTTTGCTATGTAGCCGCACTTGCGCCCCGGACACTTTAGCAGGAGCACGGCGACATGGCCCGCAAACCCGCACAATCCCCGGAAGATTTCCGCAACGAAGCCCTGGCCACCGCGCTGACCACCATCGAGCGCAAACACGGGCAGGGCGCGGTCATGCGCCTGGAAGACGCCGCCCACGTAAAAATTCCGGCCATCCCCACCGGCTCCATCGGCCTGGACCTGGCCCTCGGCATCGGCGGCATCCCCAAAGGGCGCATCACCGAAATCTACGGCCCGGAATCCTCGGGCAAGACCACGCTCGCCCTGCACATCATCGCCGAATCGCAAAAGCTCGGCGGCACCGCCGCCTTCATCGACGCCGAACACGCCCTGGACGTGAACTACGCCCGGCGCCTGGGCGTCAACACGCCCGAGCTGCTCATCTCCCAGCCCGATTTCGGCGAACAGGCCCTGGATATCGCCGACCTGCTCGTGCGCTCGGGAGCCGTGGACATCATCGTCATCGACTCCGTGGCCGCGCTCATTCCCCAGGCCGAACTCGAAGGCGAAATGGGCGAGACGCAGGTGGGCGGTCAGGCGCGGCTCATGTCCCACGCCATGCGCAAGCTGACCGGCACCATCCACAAGTCCCAGACGTCGGTCATCTTCATCAACCAGATCCGCATGAAGATCGGCATGACCGGCTACGGCAGCCCGGAAACTACCACCGGCGGCAACGCGCTCAAATTCTACGCCAGCGTGCGCCTGGACATCCGCAAGATCCAGACGCTCAAGGACAAGGAAGAGACCTACGGCAGCCGCTGCCGCGTCAAGGTGGTCAAGAACAAGGTCGCGCCGCCGTTCCGCGAGGCGCTCTTCGACATCCTCTACGGCACGGGCGTTTCCCGCGAAGGCGAGCTCATCGACATGGGCGTCGAAGCGGGCATCGTGGACAAGTCCGGGGCCTGGTTCTCGTTCGGTTCCGAACGCCTGGGCCAGGGCCGCGACAACGTGCGCGCGTTCCTCCAGGAGCATACCGACATCCGCGAGCAGATCGAAACCAAGCTGCGCGAGCACCTGGGATTCAGCGACTATACCCCGCCGGCTTCCCCCGAGGCCATCGAGGAAGAAGACGGGATGTAGTTGGAAGAGCCGGAGGGAAGAGGAAGATGCCTCCGGCGGCCGGGGGCATCATGCCCCCCGGACCCGCTCGCTGGTGGGGCCGCAAGGGCATTGCCGCCGCAATGCGGCACCGCCCTTTCGGCCCCAAGGAAGTGAACGGGGACCAAATTTATACCCCTAACCCCTTCGAGGGGGTTCGGGGGGGACCATCCCCCCCGATGGGGTGGTCCAGGAGGGACGACGCCCCTCCTGGTTCTTCTCTTTTCGTATTTCGAGGAAGATGCGGGGGATGCGTCCTTTGGTCTTCCATCCCCATGCGGAGGCATATCGATGATGACGGCCAATGAGATTCGCGCCAAGTTCCTGGAATTCTTCGTCGCCAACGGGCACCAGATGGTTGCTTCCTCGCCGCTGGTGCCGCGCGAGGACCCCTCGCTTCTTTTCACCAACGCCGGCATGGTGCAGTTCAAGAAGGTGTTCCTGGGCCAGGACAAGCCCGGCTACAAGCGCGCCACCACCTCCCAGAAGTGCCTGCGCGTGGGCGGCAAGCACAACGATCTGGAAAACGTCGGCCGCACTGCCCGCCACCACACCTTTTTCGAGATGCTCGGCAACTTTTCCTTTGGCGACTATTTCAAGGAAGACGCCATCCGGTTCGCCTGGACCTTCCTGACCGAGGTCATCGGCCTCGACAAGTCGCGCCTCTATGCCACGGTCTACCTGGACGACGACGAGGCCCATGGGCTGTGGAAAAAGGTCGCGGGCCTCTCCGACGAGCGCATCTACCGCCTGGGCGAGAAGGACAATTTCTGGTCCATGGGCGACACCGGTCCCTGCGGCCCGTGCTCGGAGATCATGTACGACCGGGGCGCGGAAATCGCCTGCGGCCCCAATTGCGGCATCGGCACCTGCGACTGCGACCGGTTCCTGGAAATCTGGAACCTCGTCTTCATGCAGTACGACCAGATCGACAAGGAGACCCGCGTCGCCCTGCCGCGCCCGAGCATCGACACCGGCATGGGGCTCGAGCGCATCGCGGCCGTAGTCCAGGGCGTGCATTCCAATTTCGACATCGACCTCTTCCAGACCATCATCGCCACGGCCGCGTCCATCGCGAACGTGACCTACGGCGACAACGACGAGCACGACACCGCGCTGCGCGTCATCGGCGACCACAGCCGCTCGGTGGCCTTCCTGCTCGCCGACGGCGTCATGCCCTCCAACGAGGGCCGGGGCTACGTGCTGCGCCGGCTCATCCGCCGCGCGTTGCGTTTCGGCAAACTGATCGGCCTGTCCGATCCGTTCCTTTTTAGGACCGCCGGCACGGTGGTGGACGTCATGGGCGACGCCTATCCCGAGCTCGTGGCCAGCCGCGAATTCATGGAGCGGGTGGTGCGCGAGGAAGAGGAGCGCTTCGGCGTCACCCTCGACAAGGGCCTGGCGATCCTCGGCGAGGAGCTCGACCGCATGGAGGCCGCCGGAGAAAAGACGATCACCGGCCAGTTCGCCTTCAAGCTCTACGACACCTACGGATTTCCGCTGGACATCGTCAACGACGTGGCCGGCAAGCGGGGCATCGTCGCCGACGAGGACGGCTACCGCGCAAGCATGGCCGAGCAGAAGGCTCGGGCGAAAAAGGCCTGGAAGGGCAGCGGCGAGACCGATCCCGCGGTGCTGTTCCTGGAACTGCTCGAGTCGGGCATGAAGTCGCGCTTCGTGGGCTACGAGGCGCTGACGACCCAGAGCCGCGTCAATGCGCTGGTTTCCGCCGAGGGCCAGGCCGTGGAGCGCCTCACCGCCGGGGAGACCGGCTACATGGTCAGCGCGGTCACGCCCTTTTACGGCGAATCCGGCGGCCAGGCCGGCGACGTGGGCAAGGTGTCCACCCTGACCGGCGACGCCGCCGTGCTCGGGACCGTCAAGGCCGGGCCGGAACTGACCGCGCACCACATCAAGGTCGAAACCGGCGAGATCCTGCTCGACCAGGAAGCGGAGCTTGCCGTGGATGCGGCCACGCGCATGGCCACGGCGCGCAACCATACGGCCACGCACCTTTTGCACAAGGCGCTCAAGAACGTCCTCGGCGGCCACGTCAACCAGGCCGGCTCGCTGGTTGCGCCCGACCGGCTGCGCTTCGACTTCACGCATGTTTCGGCCATGACGCCCGAGGAGCTCAGTCGCGTCGAGGACGAGGTCAATGCGGCGATCCTGCTCGATGCGCCGGTCGTCACCGAAGTGCTGCCCATCGAGGCGGCCCGGGCCAAGGGCGCGACCGCGCTTTTCGGCGAAAAATACGGCGACGAGGTACGCGTGGTCGAGGTGCCGGGCGTGTCCATGGAATTTTGCGGCGGTACGCACTTGCGGGCCACGGGTCAGGCCGGCAGCTTCCTCATTCTCTCCGAGGCGGGCGTGGCTGCGGGCACGCGCCGCATCGAGGCGGCCACGGGCCTAAACGCCCTGGCGCAGATGCGGGCCGTGCGCGGCGAACTCGACGGGGCGTTGCACGCCGTCAAGGCGCGGCCGGGGGAGCTGGTCGCGCGCGTCAAAAAGCTCCAGGACGAGATCAAGGCGCTCGGCAAGGAAAAGGAGCAGCTCGCCGCCAAGCTGGCCTCGGGCCAGGGGCGCGACCTCTTGAGCGGCCTGGAGGAGATCGGCGGCGTCAAGGTGCTGTGCGCCAAGGTGGAGGCGCCGAACGTGAAAGCCCTGCGCGAGGCCATGGACGATCTGCGCAGCAAGGTCCCCTCGGGCGTGGTCGCCATCGCGGCCGAGCAGGAGGGCGGCAAGGTGAGCCTGATCGTGGCCGTGAGCAAGGACCTGCACGGCCGTTTCACGGCCCCGGCGCTGATCAAGGACGCGGCCGCGGCGGTCGGCGGTTCGGGCGGCGGCCGTCCGGACATGGCGCAGGCCGGCGGCACGAATCCGGCCGGCATCGATGAGGCGTTTTCCCGGGTCAAGGCGGCCGTGGCCGGCTAGCGCGACAGCTTTATAATGCAAGCCGGGCATGCCCCCGGAAGGGGGATGCCCGGCACGCGGCGCGAACGCCTCTGGTTGCCGATATGGAGCAGGCTTTTCTCGAAAGAGGCGGGCCGTGCCGGGGCCGGGAGCGCGGCAAGCGCCAGAGCGAACGATGCGCCGGGTTTTCCCGGCGCTTCTTTTTTTGCGGCGGCGCGGGCGCGAGCGTTGCTTCCGTGCAATCACGGGACGCGATGCAGGATATTGCCTCGAAAATCGGGATGAACCGGTTGCGTGGCGTTATGTCGGAACGCTGGCAAGGCGGGAAAAAGAGCATACAAAAGAGGTGCTGCGTGCGCCTTGCAGTCGAAGAAGCGAAAGCAGGATCGCGGTGCGTACGGTTAGGCGGATCATGTCCTTGACTTTGGACGGGAAGAATAAAGTTGAACGTTCGATTGTTATGTGTTGCAAAATAATGCTGTGAAAACGGTTTTGCCGACAAGGCATGGGCTACATTTCGTTTGCCGAATGTTTCCTGCTCGGGTAGACGCAACTGTAGTTTGAGGAAGCGCCGGTACGCCACCCCCAAGGTAAAGAAGGTCCCCAATGTCCAACGCTCTTTCCCCCGTGCGGCATCGTCACTTTTTGCAGGTCTTGCTCCTCCTTGCCTGTCTTGCCCTCGTCCCCCGGCAGGCTCTCGCAGTCGAAGGCGGCACGAGCCATTACATCCAGGGCGCGTACGGCGACTTTCTCATGGGCTACATCCCGGCGGCGGGCTTTTACGCGCGCAACGACACGATCTACCAGGCCGGCCATATCGACGGGGCGCTCAAGGGCGGGCGCGTCTACGGCGGGCTCGACGTGTACTCGGTCGTCAACCTCACCAAACTGACCTACATGTTCGACGTGCCGGCCATGAACGGCTTTCTCGGCGTCGGTCTCGGCGTGCCCGTCATCGCCAACCTGCATGCCTCCGGCGACGCCTCGGCCACCTATTATTCCCGCTCCAATCCCACCGGGCTCCCCCTGCCCGGCCAGAAAAGCATCGGCGGCGCCGGCGACCGGGGCGGGCTCTCCGACCTCTTCTTCATGCCCGTCATCGCCGGCTGGAACTTCGGCGAATGCCACGTCGCGGTCATGCCCATCGTGTTTCTGCCCACCGGCTATTACAATCCGAGCAAGCTGACCAGCCTCGGCATGAATTACTTCTCTTTCGACGGCAACGTGGCCTTCACGTGGCTTGGCAAAAGCAATCTCGAGCTCTCCGTCAATGCCGGTTACATGATCAATACGGAGAACGCCACGACGCGGTACCTCTCCGGAAACCTGCTGCATGTGGACTGGACGGCCGCCTACCATTTCAACCCGCGTTTCGCCCTGGGCGCGACCGGCTACCTCCTGACCCAGACCACGCCGGACACGGGTTCCGGGGCCAAGCTCGGCTCCTTCGAATGTTCGGGCACCGGCATCGGCCCCATCGCCACCTACGCCATTCCCGTCGCAGGCAAGGATCTCATGCTCATCGGCAAATGGATCCACGACCTCGGCGCGCGGCACACCTTTCTCATGGACACGGTGTACGCCTCGTTGGCCATCAAGTTCTGAGGCCCTGGCGGGTGAGCGCCCGCTGCCGACCGGCAACGGGTCCGGCGCCACGCCGCGCGAAATCGCCGGCCTGAGTCCGTGACCGTGCTTGCCCCTGGGGCGGCGGCATGCCCCGGGGGCAAGCACGGTCACGGGCCGGCGTTCCCCAACCAACGGAGAGGAGACCCCGTATGAAGCTGCATCGCACTTTTCTGGCCTCCCTTGTCGTCGCCGTCGCGCTTTTCGCCTGCCAACTCGCCGCCGCGCAGCAAAACGATCCGCTGCCTTCCTGGAATGACGGCAAGGCCAAAACGGCCATCCTCGAATTCGTCGCGAAAACGACCCGCGAGGGGTCGCCGGATTTCGTGCCCGTGCCGGAGCGCATCGCCACCTTCGACAACGACGGCACGCTCTGGGCGGAAAAGCCGCTGTTCTTCCAACTCTTCTTCGTCCTCGACCGGGTCAGGGCCATGGCGCCGCAGCATCCCGAGTGGCAAACAAGGGAGCCCTTCGCCTCGGTGCTCAAGGGCGATATCGAGGGTGCGCTCAAGGGCGGCGACGAGGCGCTCCTGGAACTGGCCCTGGCCACCCAGACGGGCATGTCCACGGCGGACTTCGAACGGCAGGTGGCGGACTGGATCTCCACCGCGAGACACCCGCAAACCAAGCGACTCTATACGGAAATGGTCTACCAGCCCATGCTCGAGCTGCTGGCGTATCTGCGCGCAAACGGCTTCAAGACGTTCATCGTCTCCGGCGGCGGCATCGAGTTCATGCGGCCCTGGACCGAGAAGGTCTACGGCGTGCCGCCCGAGCAGGTGGTGGGCAGCAGTTTTCAGACCAAATACGAGATGCTCCCGGACGGCCCGGTCGTCATGCGTCTGCCCAAGGTCGCATTTGTCGACGACAAGGAAGGCAAGCCCGTGGGCATCGCCTCCCACATCGGCCGCCGCCCCGTCGCCGCCTTCGGCAATTCCGACGGCGACCAGCAGATGCTCGAATGGACCACCGTCGGCCAGAAAGGGGCGCGGCTGGCCATGCTCGTGCACCACACCGACGCCCGGCGCGAATACGCCTATGACAAGGGCACGGAAAAGGCCCTCGAGGAAGCCAAGGCCAGGAACTGGACCGTGATCGACATGGAAAAGGACTGGAAAGTCGTCTACCCGCCGGAGAAGAAGTAGGAAAGGCCCGCGCCGCGACGGCGCGCAGGGGAAGGTCCGGCGGCCGCGCCGCGGCCGTGCGATGCGGCGCGGCCTGCGTCTTTTCTTCGGGCGGCGGTTCACGTAGGTTTGTCGTCCGTGCGCCTCGGGGCGCAGGACGATCCGGGCCGCCGCCGCATGCGGCCTGAAGGGTTGCTGCATGGCGTCTTCACGCAAATCCGTGACGGATCTGGTCCTGCACCTGCATCCGCAACGCGTGCCCGCACGGACGCTGCGCTTTTCCCTGAGTTGCGGCCTCGGCGGCATGGCCGTGGTCCTGACCGGCCTGCTCTTCCTGACCGGCGTTCTGCTGCTCGTGGCCTACGAACCTTCGCTCGAGCAGGCGTACGGCTCCATCCTGATCCTGACCCGGGACGTGCCGTTCGGCCGCTGGGTCCGCAACATCCATCACGCCAGCGCCAACCTCCTGGTTGCGGTCGCGCTGCTGCATCTGCTGCGCGTGGCGGCGACCGGCGCGTTCGGTGCGGGGCGACGGCTCAACTGGCTGGTGGGGCTCGCGCTTTTCGCCGTGCTGCTCGCGGCCAATTTCACCGGCTACCTGCTGCCCTGGGACCAGCTCGCCTACTGGGCCGTGACCATCTGCACGAGCATGCTCGGCTACGTGCCGCTTTGCGGCGACTGGCTCATGGAGCTTTTCCGGGGCGGCAGGGACATCGGCCAGGCTACGCTCGCCAACTTTTTCGTGCTCCACGTGGCGGCGCTGCCCGGGCTGCTGCTTCTATTGTCGCTGTGGCACTTCTGGCTCGTCCGCCGCGCCGGAGGGCTTGTGCGCGAGGCTGCCGCGGCGGACGCGCGCGTTGCCGTGGTGCCGCATCTGCTCCTGCGCGAGGCCGCGGTCGGCTTGACCCTGCTTGCGGCCGTGCTGCTTCTTGCCATGGTCTGGGACGCGCCCCTGCTTGCCCAGGCCAACCCGGGGCTGAGCCCCAATCCGGCGAAAGCCCCCTGGTACTTCCAGGGGTTCCAGGAACTCCTCCTGCACCTCGACCCGCTGTTCGCCGTCGTGGTCTGGCCGCTTTGCGGCGCGGCGGCCCTGGTCGCCATGCCTTTTTGGCGCGAGAGCGCCCTGCCGCCGGGCGTGTGGTGCGGCGGACCGCACGGCTGGCAACCGGCGGCCTGGATGGGCGCTTGCGGCGTCGTGCTCGCGGTCGGGGCGATCCTTGGCGACGATGCGGCCCTGCGCGCCGGGGGCGTGGCCGGCGCGGGCGCATGGCTTTCCCGGGGCGTGTTGCCGACGGCCCTCGTTTTCGCCCTGTTCGCCGGCGCGTACGCCCTGCTCGTGCGCCGGCTGCGTTATCCCCGCGCCGAGGCCGTGCTGGCCTGCCTGTGCCTGGCCCTGGCCATGCTCGCCGTGTGCACCGTCGTCGGCGTCTGGTTTCGCGGCGCGGAAATGCGCCTGGTCTGGCCCTTTGCCCGGGCCGTGGGGAGCGCGTGATGCAAGATGAAAAGCCCGCAGCGAACGCGCCGCAAGGGACTGGGGCGGCCGACGTCGGCCGCCGGCGCTTTTTCGCGTGGCTCTGGGCGGCCATCGGCGTGGCCGCCGTGGCGGAATTCTGCTGGGTCGGCGTGTCGTTTTTGCTTTCCCGCAAGGACCGCAACGAAAGGGCGCAGGCCGCGCGCATCGTCGCGGCCGGCGCGGTGGACGGGTTTGCGCCGGGTACGGTGACCGCCGTCCCGAGCGGCCCGTGCTTCCTGGCCCGCCTTCCCGACGGCGGTTTCCTCGCCCTGTCGCGCACGTGCACGCACCTCGGCTGTTCGCTCCACTGGGACGCGGCGGCAGGCCGCTTCCAGTGCCCCTGCCACGGGTCGAGTTTTGGGCTCACCGGCGAGGTGTTGACCGCACCCGCGCCCCGGCCTCTGGACTCTTATCCGGTGCGCATAGAAAACGGCGTCGTCAAAATCGACGTGGCCGCGCCGCGCCGCCGCGAACGCTTCGAACCGGACCAGGCGACCCGCCTATGAAGCCTCGGGACCAGGGCGACCTCCTGCCATGACGCACGAAGCAACGGACATGACGCGCCGCTGGGCGCGGCTGGCGCTGTGCGCCGCCGTCGTCGTCCTGCTGGCGCCGTTTCTCCATGTCCTCGCCTCCGGCCCGGCCGCGACGCCGCCCGAAACCCCGGCGACGTTCGTCGGCAGCGAAAAGTGCAAGAGCTGCCACGAGGAGAACTACAGGAAATGGTACGGCTCGGACCACCGCATGGCCATGGCCGCGGCGACCGAGGAAACGGTGCTCGGCGATTTTGACGACGTGCGCTACACTGACCCGCATAATCACGTCACGTCCCGTTTTTTCCGCAAGGACGGCAAGTTTTACGTCGAGACGGAAGGGCCGGACGGCGCGCCCGGTACGTTTCAGGTCGCCTACACCTTCGGCGTGTTCCCCTTGCAGCAGTACCTGGTTCCCTTTCCCGGCGGCCGGCTGCAATGCCTCAACATCGCCTGGGACGTGAAGCAAAAGGCCTGGTACCGCCTGCCGCCCTACGACGTGGCCTCGCCAAAGGACTGGCCGCACTGGACCCGGGGCGGACAGACCTGGAACGCCATGTGCGCCGAGTGCCACTCCACCAACCTGACCAAGGGCTACGACCCGGAAAAGGACGACTACCGCACGATCTGGTCGGAGATTTCCGTGGGCTGCGAAGCCTGCCACGGCCCGGGCTCGAAACACCTCGAATGGGCCGCCCTGCCGCCGCTGGCGCGCAGCAAAACGGAAAACTACGGCCTGACGGTGCAAACGGGCAACGTCTCCTCCGCCGCGCAGGTCAGCCTTTGCGCGCCCTGCCATTCCCGGCGTTTCCAGCTTGGCGACAACCGCCACGTCCAGGGCGAACTGCTCGACCTCATGGTGCCGGAACTTTTGAGCGAAGGTCTCTATTATCCCGACGGGCAGATCCTGGCCGAGGACTACGTCTACGGCTCGTTTACCCAAAGCAGGATGTATCAGCGCGGCGTGCGTTGCAGCGACTGCCACGACGTGCATAGCGGCAAGCTCCACAAGGAGGGCAACGCCGTGTGCACGCAGTGCCACCGCGCCGCCGTCTACGACGTCAAGGAACACCATTTCCACAAGGCCGAGCACGAGGGAAAGCCGAGCGAGGGGCATCTGTGCGTCAAATGCCACATGCCCGGCCGCGTCTACATGGGCGCCGACTACCGCCTGGACCACAGCCTGCGTGTGCCCCGGCCCGATCTGAGCGCCGCCCTCGACACGCCGAACGCCTGTATGGCGCAGGGCTGCCACGCGGACAAGGCGCTTGCCTGGAACGTCGCGGCGTGCGGCAAATGGTATGGCGAGACGCGCAAGCCGCACTACGGCACGGTCATCGCCGCGGGCCGCGCCCATGCGCCCGGCGCGGAGGCGGCGCTGGCGGCGCTGGCCGACGACGCGCTCGTGCCGGTCATCGTCCGGGCCACGGCCCTGGGGCTGCTGCGGTCGTATCCGGGGCCGGACAGCCGCGCCTGCCTGGCCCGGGCCCTCGACGACCCGGACGCGCTTCTGCGTTATACCGCCATCCGCAGCCTCGAATACTTCGACGCCGACACGCGGCTTGCGCGCATCGCGCCCAAGCTCTACGACCCGGTCAAGGCGGTGCGCATGGAAGCGGCCATCTTGCTGTCCGTGCTGCCTCGGGAGCGGCTGCGCACGGACGACCGCGAGGCCTTCCGCACGGCCCTGGCCGAATACCGCGACGCCATGCGCTACAACGCCGACTTCGCCCCCCAGCGCTACAACCTCGGCAATCTGGCCCTGCACGAAGGGGATGCGGTTGCGGCTGCGGCCGATTACGAAAAGGCGATCGCCATCGATGCGCGGTTTTATCCCGCCAAGGTGAACCTCGCTTCGCTTTACAACAAGCAGGGCAGGAACCGGGACGCGGAACGGCTGCTCAAGGAAACGCTGGCCGAGAATCCCGATCTGCACGAGGTCGCCTATTCGCTGGGCCTGCTGCTGGCCGAGATGGGCGATTACCGCGAGGCGGAGCGCTACCTCGGCGCTGCGGCGGCCGGGCTGCGCTATGGCCGCGCCCACTACAACCACGGACAGGTGTTGCTGCTGCTCAAGGAGCCGGCCCGGGCCGAGCAGGCCTTTGTGCAGGCGCTCGCCCTGTCGCCGCAGGACCCGCAGGCGTTTGCGGCCCTGGCCGGCCTCTACCGAAGGGCCGGACAGGCGGACAAGGCCCGGGCGCTCGCCGAGCGGATTTTAAAGGAAGCCCCGGACAACGCCGCCGCCGTGCAGTTGCTGCGACAGCCGGGGCCGTGAGCCGTCTTTCTGTCGGCGACGGAGCTGACGGCCACGGTCTGCGCCGCCTTGTCCGCCGCCGCTGCGGCGCGTCCCCGGAATCGCCCAGGGGCTGTTGCCAACCGCATGCGGCGGGATGATACTGCGTCAGGCTGCGGCAGGGCGTTTCCGCCCTCGGGCCGCGGCCGAGACGGGCATCTCCCGGGATGCCGCGCGCGGAGGATCGCATGGGCGCATTCGTGATTCATCCCCTCGTGCTGGGGACCAAGGTGTTCGACAAGGGCATGATGACCTACCAGGTCGATTACGGGCAGCCCTACACCATTCCCCTCTACGGCTGGTATCTGGAGGGTGGCGGCAAGCGCATCCTGGTGGACACCGGGGAGATGCGGCCCGTTGTCTCCGCGGCGAGGGAGGCGGCCATCGGCGGCCCCATCCAGACCTTTGCCGCGGCGCTTGGCCGTTTCGGCCTGACTCCCGCCGACATCGACGTGGTGGTGCATACCCACCTGCACAACGACCACTGCGAAAACGACGGCCTGTGCGAGAACGCCCTGTTCTACGTCCACGAAAAGGAGCTGGCCCACGCCCGCGAGCCGCATCCGCTGGATTACCGCTACAACGAGGAATTCATCGAGGACGTGGCCGAGGCCGGGCAGATCGTGACCCTGTCCGAGGATACGGAGATCGTGCCCGGGCTGCGCATGGTCCACACCCCGGCCCATACCGAAGGCGGCATGTCCGTCTTCGTGGACACGCCGGCCGGTTCGGCCGTCATCAGCGGCTTTTGCGTCATCCGGGAGAACTTCTATCCGCCGCAGTCCGTGACGGCCCGCGAGATGGAGGTCATTCCGCCGGGCACCTGCGTCAACGCCTATGCCGCCTACGACATCGTGCGCCGCATCCGCGACGCGGCGGACATCGTCATCCCCCTGCACGAGCCGTCCTTCGCCACGGGCGCGCCCATCGGCGTCAAGTAGGGCGGCCGGCGCTCAGCGCGGGGGCAGGTTCGGCAGGATCTCGTTGGCCGCCTGGATGAGGCTCTTGCGCAGGGTGGGTTCGGCGTTGAGGAATTCCGCCACGGCCGTGGCCAGGGGCTCGGGAATGCCCGTGAGGTCGCGGATGCCGAGACGCGCGTCCACGGCGCGTTTGGTTTTCTTGTCGATGCGCACCACGGGCGCGAGATGAAAGCGCACGGGCAGCGGATCGCCGCCGGAAACGAGCTTGCAGCGCACTTCCTGCTGGGGCAGGGCGACGTCGCCGCCGGCATGCACCCGGCTGATGACCTCGGAGCGGTCGGCGGTCAGGTCTGCGGCGCAGGAAATGTCGGAAACGAGGCCGAAGGAGGAGGATTCGAGCCGGGCGCGCGTGGCCGCGTCCAGGCGGAAGCCCGTGCGGCAGGCGATGTGCTCGGCGCGGGGATTGTCGAACACCTGGCGGCAGGTGTCGCCGTCGAGGGTCACCCCGGCGCGGACCGGGGCGCTGGTTAACAAAATGAGCCAGCCGACAACAAAGATAAACGGAATCGTTCGCGCCATGACGTCCGGCCTCCCTGGGATGCGCCCGTAAACGGCGGTCGGCGCAGGCCTACGCCCTCCGGCTGCGGGCCGCAAGGGCAGGGCGGTTCATTTCTTCTCCCGGCCGCGTTTGCCGGCCTCGAACACCAGCTTGCCCACGCGCCGGCCGAGATCGGCCTGCCGCGCGCGCACCAGCGCCTCGGCCGCCTCGGCGTTGCCCTGGGAGGAGAGCAGGCTCGCCGACTCCAGGTCGCGCAGATGGCGCGCGCACTCCTTGACGAGGCTTGAGAGGTCGAGGGTTTCGATTTCCGGCGGCACCCGCACGGATCGGACCTTGTTTTGCATGCGGCCCTCCCGTTTCCGAAACGAAACACGAAAACGCGCCGTATTGTCAACGCATCCGCCCTCCCGCCGGGCTGCGCCGGGCAGGGGACCGCCCTCTTGAGGGAAACGGCAAGCTCGGGTAGCGTTGCCGGTCGAAAGCCGGATGCGAAGGCGTCGCGGCGACGCAGGAGAGAAACGCATGGCACTGACGCGCGGCGATAAAATGATCATCATCGGCGCGGTTGCGCTGGCCGCAACCGTGGTGCTGGGCCTTGCCGTCCTCAAACGGCCGGGCCTTTTCTCCGGCGGCGCGGCGACGCAGGTCGCGGCCGTTCCCCCCGCGCCCACGGCCGCCGCCCCCGTGCCCGCCGTGCAGGCCCCGGTC
>JAEWPX010000140.1 GCA_023399375.1 Pseudomonadota bacterium
CGAACGCGGTCTCCTCGGCGTGGCGGGCGAAGGCGTCGGCCAGGGACTGGCGCTTGTTGACGGGCAGGCCCACGTCGCGCAGGCAGAACCCTTCCTCCGCGCCGCTTGCCGGGGTCAGGGACACGCAACCGTCGAAGGGATCGGCGTCCGGCGACGGGCGGTAGCGGATGGCCAGCTCCTCCACGGCGGTTTCCAGGCTGTAGCGGATGCGCGCCGTGCCGGGGCGGGCGTCGTCCTCGGGATCGTCCAGGCGCACGGAAACCGTCACTCCGGGCCAGACGGCCGCGGCGGTCTCGCCTGCGGCGGGCAGGCGATCTTCCAGCGTCAGTTGGAGCAGGGCCTGGGAGACGAGGGATTTCGGGGTTTCGCGGCGCGGGCGCACGAGGTTGTCCCAGATGTCCCGGCCGCTGCCCATCTCGGGATCGTTGGAGCGCGCCTCGGCCAGCACGGCCGTGACCTCGGGCTCGGGGTCGGCCATGCCCGTGGCCCGGGCGAGCTCCATGGCGCGGCAGGCGAATGTCAGGCCGTTGACCGGCTCCAGGCGCGAAATCTCGTCGAAGAACCAGGCACAGCTGGCAAAGGCGGAAAGTCCCCAGGCCTGCATGGACAGCAGCTTCCAGGCCGTGCCCTTGCCGGCTCCGGCGATTCCCGGCGCGAAATGGGCCACGGCGTAGGCTTCGGGCGTGCAGCTGCCGGCCATGACTTCGCCGTAGGCGACGAGCGCCTGGCGGGGGTTGGCGAAAAGCGGTTCGCCTGTGGCGAAGAAGTGGGCGTCCAGGCGGGACTTGAGCAGGTTCAGGGCGTTTCTAAGCGGCGCGCGCCATTTCTGGTTGTAGCCCGGATGCCCGCCCGTGGTGCAGCCGCAGTCCGAGCGCCAGCGCTCCACGCCGTGGGCGCAGCTCCAGGCCGAGGCCTCGCGGATGCGCACGAAGCGCTTGGGCGGATCGGCCTCGAGAAAGGCGGCGTAGTTGGTGAGCGTAAGTCCGTCGCGGCCGTTTCGCGCCTGGTCCAGCACGTAGGCCAGGGCCATCTCGCCGAACTTGAAGTGGTGGCCGTAGGTTTCGCCGTCCGTGGCCAGCGACAACAGGCCCTCGCCGGCCGCGCCGGACAGGCGGCGGAAAAACTGCTCGCCGTCGGCGAGCAGGCGCTCGAAGGCCACGGCCTGGGACAGGGGGCCGTGGTAGAAAAAAACGGTCATGGGCTTCCCGGAGGGCAGCGCCACCTTGTAGGGCCGGCGGATGTCGATGCTCCCGGCATCCACCCCCTGCCAGCGCCCGCCGTCGTCGCTGACGGCCTCGGCCTGGGACGGGGCCAGGATGGTGAAGCGGATGCCGGCGGCGGCGAGCGTTTCGAGCGTCTGCGTGTCCACGGCGGTCTCGGCCAGCCACATGCCCTCCGGCGCGCGGCCGAAGCGGGACGTGAAGTCGGCCACGGCCCAGGCGACCTCCAGTTCCTTGTCGAGCGGCGAGGCCAGCGGCATGATGGCGTGGTGGTAGACCTGCGCCAGGGCGTTGCCGTGTCCCAGGCGCTTGCGGCTGGCCGCGTCGGCCTCCAGGATGCGAGCGTAGGTTTCCGGGGCGGAGCGGGCCATCCAGGACAGAAGCGTCGGCCCTACGTTGAAGCTCATCCATTCGTAGCAGTTGAGCAGTTCGCTGATGCGGCCCGCGCCGTCCATGCGCCTGGCCCTGGCCATGGGCGTGTAGGATTCGCGGCTGATGCGCTCGTTCCAGTGCCGGCTGGGCGCGGCGCTGCCCTCGGGCAGGATATGCCCCAGCCAGGGGTCTTCGCGGGGGGGCTGGTAGAAATGGCCGTGGATGCAAAGGGCGCGGTCCATCTGGTTACTCCTGTCCGTTTTGGCGTTCGATGCGGGAGCCTTCGGCTTCGGGCGGGGCGAAAACTTTGCGGTCCAGGGCGTCGAGGGCCTTGTCCGCAATGTGGGCCTCGCGCCGGCGCAGCAGCGAGGAATCCACGTAATGCACCTCCATGGGCCCGACCTTGGGCGTCACCAGGGCGATGGAAAGCCCCGGCCAGGTCCACAGACGGATGCTGCCGCCGTCCTCTGCCGGGCGCTCCGTGGGCGGGCCGTACTTGGCCGCATAGGCCGCGAGCACCCGGTCGCTGTCCTGCTGCGGCGTCTCGGCCGAGGGCGCGATGACCAGGGTGACGCCGGCGAGGCGGTCGTCGTCGTAGGCGTAGAGCACGCTCGAAAGGGGGATGTCGCCAAGGCGCAGCTTTTCGTCGGTGCGGCGGAAATAGCGACGGCCGCGGTGGGTGTAGAGGTATTCGCCCGTGGGCAGGCTCCCCGGAGGCGAGCCGAAGGCCGCGCCGCGAAAGGAGCGGGGCGGGTCGCCCTGGGAGAAGAGGCGCAGGCCCCCGGAAAGCGACGGCGGCGCGCCGTGCGCGTTTTCGGCGGCTTTGGCCGCGGCCAGGAGCTTGGCGTCGGCGTAGCGCACGGCCACGCCGCCGGCCTCGACGTCACGGGTGAGCGCGATCTGCGCCTCGGGCCAGCTCCAGACGAGCTCCTCCTCGAGCGTTGCGGGGATGGCGCGCGGCGGGCCGTACTTGGTCTGGTAGGCGCGGCGCAGGGCCTCGAAGTCGTCGGCGTTTTCCACGCGCATGACCACGGTGAAGAAGCGGTCCTCGAAAAACCCGTAGAGGATGTCGGTCAGGCGCATCTCGCCCAGCTCCAGGCGGTCGCCCTTGCGGCGGTAGTAGGTCGCCGCGCCTTCGCGGTAGGCCTGTTCGAGGCCGGGCACGGAGGGGCGCTCGCGGCCGAAGCGCAGGCCGCGAAAGCCGATGGGGCCGCGCCTGCGGATGTCCTCGGCCGACTGCCAGACCTCGCGTTCGTCAGGCGTGAGGTCCGGGAGGTAGACATAATCGATGATCGTGACGCCGTCTCTTGCGCCGTGGGACAGGGAGACGCGCAGCGCAGGCAGGTTCCAGACCAGGCGCAGCCAGCCCGGCGCGCCCTCGCGCGCGGGGCGGCCGTATTTGGAGGTGAACGCGGCGGTGAGGGGGCCAAGCCCCTGGCAGTCGGTCAGCGTCATGCGCACGAAGAAGAGCATCCCGCGCGAAAAGCCGTAGCGGATGTCCGTGGCACAGTCCTCGGCCAGGGGCTTGTCGCTCTCGCGGCGGTAGAACTCGGTTTCGCCGAAGGCGGCGACGCGCGTGAGTCCGGAGACGGCGGCCGGCGGTGCGCCGAAGGGGATGCCGCGAAATTCCGGCGGTCCCTGGGGCGCGGCGGCGAACGCCGGGACCGAGGGCGCAAGGGGCAGGCAGGCGAGGACAAGGACGAGGCCGCGCAGGATTGCCGCCAGTCGGCGGCGCGGGGGAAAAGCGGTGGCGTGCGCCATGGTGCTGCGCGCCCTAGCGGGCCAGGCGCTTGCCCAGCCGCCGGGCCATTTCCTGCAGGCTTGTGGAGAGTTGCCCCACTTCGTCGCGGCAGGCTACGGCCAGGGATGCGGTCACGCGGCCGTCGGCGAGGTCCTTGGCGAAAAAGGCGCAGCGCCGCACCGGGACGCCGAGGAGCAGGGCCACGCCCACGGCGAAGGCCGCGCCGAGGACCAGGATGCCCCAGGCGGCGACGAGCAGCGTCAGGCGCGAGCCGCGAAGGGCCGCGGCCACGGCCCCGGCGTCGCCGGCGGCCTCGGCCAGGGAGGCGCCGCCAAGGGCCGTGGCCGCGGACAAGGCGGCGCGTTCGGCCTCGAGGATCTGGCGGCCCGTGGCGCGCAGGGCCTCCCAGTCAGCCAGCACGTCGGCCACGGCCTGGCGGTACTCGGCCAGGGCGGCGAAGGACGGGGCGAGCCGCCTGGCGTCGTCGTCGGAGCCGGCGCGGGCGTCGCGCAGGGCGGCTTCGGCGGCGTCCAGGCGTTCGGTCGCCTCGGACAGCCGCGCGGGGTCGCGCAGGGCGCGGGCGGTGGCGGCGGCCTCGCGCACGTCCCCGCCGGCAGCCAGGGCCGCCTGGGCGGACTTCAGGCGCTTCGCGTGCTGGCGCAGGGGATCGGGCTGCGGGTATTTGGCGGCGAGTTCCTTGTCCCACTGGGCGGTCTTCTGTTCGATGTAGCCGGAAACGGCCCCGGCGTAGCCGGCCTGGGCCCGTTCCAGGGCCGCACGCGCGGCATCCAGGCGTTCGTTGCCGGCGACCGACGCCTCGGCGGCCTTTTTATAGGCGTCCAGGAAATAACTGATTTTCTCGGCCTCGGCGGCCAGGGATTCCATGCCTGGGCGCGTGGCGGCCTCGCGGGCGTCATGCAGGGCGTCGGCGGCCTTGGCCAGGTCTTTTTTGGCGCGTTCCAGGGCGTCGCGGTCGGCGGTCAGAGCGTAGCCGCGGATGGCCTGGGCCGCGAGCAGAAGCTGGCGTTCCACGGCCACGGCCAGGTCGGCGCGGGGCAGGCGGGCGGTTTCCAGGGCGCGCGAGCGGTCGGCCAGGGCGTCCAGGCGGGAGACGGCGAACATGCCGAGCAGCAGCGCGGCCACGGCGGGCAGGATCACGGCGGCGGCGATTTTGGCGGGAAAAAGCGGAAACCTCATGCCGGTGCGTCCTTTGGTTGGAATGCGGCACGGGGGCGACGGGATACGGCCAACCGGGCTCCCGGGCAAGAGGTTCCATGCATAGCGGGTATCGCCGGGAAATCAAAGGGGGCGAAGGCCCTTCGCGGCTCGCGGCGGGCACCCCGGTCCGGGAATCGTCCGGGATGCGGCGGGGGGGAAGCGCGGAGCCGGCGCGGCGGGCGCGGCCGGCTCCTGGCGCGGCATCAGCCGAAACGGCCGGTGATGTAGTCCTCGGTCTGCTTCTGGGACGGCCGGGTGAAGATGGTTTCCGTGGCGTCCACTTCGATCAGCTTGCCCATGTAGAAAAAGGCCGTGCGGTCCGAGACGCGGGCGGCCTGCTGCATGCTGTGGGTGACGATGATGATCGTGAAGTTGCGTTTGAGCTCGTGGATGAGTTCCTCGATCTTTTGCGTCGCGATGGGGTCGAGCGCCGAGGCGGGCTCGTCCATGAGCAGCACCTCGGGTTCGATGGCCAGGGCCCGGGCGATGCACAGGCGCTGCTGCTGGCCGCCGGACAGGCCCAGGGCCGAGTCGTGGATGCGGTCCTTGACCTCGTCGAAAAGCGCCGCGCCCTTGAGGCTCTTTTCCACCTGCTGCGAGATGTAGGTGTTGTCGCGCACGCCGCCGACGCGAAGCCCGTAGGCCACGTTTTCGAAAATGGTCTTGGGAAAGGGGTTGGGCTTCTGGAAGACCATGCCCACCCGGCGGCGCAGTTCGACCACGTCCAGGCTCGCGGCGTAGACGTTTTCGCCGTCGAGCGTCAGTTCGCCCTCGACGCGGGTGCCCGGAATGAGGTCGTTCATGCGGTTTAAGCAACGCAGGAACGTGGATTTGCCGCAGCCGGAGGGGCCGATCAGCGCCGTGACCTGCCGTTCGTTGACGGTCAGGTTGATGTCCTGGAGGGCTTTGAAACGGCCGTAGTAGAAGTTGAGGTTCTTGGCGGCCATCTTGATGATGTCTGGCATGGGCGGTTCCTTTTCGTTCACAGCCGGTCGGGCGGGAGGTGTTTCGGGCGCATCCTGACGGCTTGGTGTGGAAGTTTCATGACGATTGGGTCGATGGTCCGAGACAACGGCCCGCATCGGCGCGCTCTGCATCCGCCTGGGGGTGCGGCGCGACGGCCAGGGTGAAAAAGACCGCCGCGCCGGTCATCTCGCCCCGGGCCCGGTCGGCCCAGACGCGGCCGCCGTGGCGTTCCACGATGTGCTTGACGATGGCCAGGCCGAGCCCGGTGCTGCCCGGCGTCTTGGAGCGGTGGCGCTCCACGCGGTAGAAGCGTTCGAACACCCGCTGGCGTTCCTCGGGCGGGATGCCCGGTCCCTGGTCCAGGACGCCGCAGGTGACGGTCGCGCCGTCGGCGTCGGTTGCGGCCTGCATGACGATGCGCGAGCCCTCGGGGGCGAAGCGCGCGGCGTTTTCGAGCAGGTTGCGCCAGACCTGGGTGAGCTGGCCGCCGTCGCAGCGCACGTGCGGCAGCTCGGCGGGCAGCCGGTTGTCCAGGGCGAGCCGTTTGGCCTGGGCCAGAGGCTCGCACTCGCGCACGGCGTCGGCCAGGGCCGCGGCCGGGTCGGCGGCCGGCGCGGGACGCCCCGCGGCGTCGGTCCCGCCTGTGGCGCCGGGCTGCTCTTCGAGCCGGGCCAGGGTGAGGATGTCGTCCACCATCTTGGACATGTGATTGGCGTTTTTGAGGATGACGTCGAGGAAGCGGCGTTTTTCCGGGGCCAGCTCCGGCGCGGCGGCGAGCAGCGTCTCGGCGTAGCCCTTGATGGACGTGAGGGGGGTGCGCATTTCGTGGGTGACGTTGGCCGCGAAATCGCGCCGCACCCGGGAGAGGCGGCGGGTTTCGGAGACGTCGTGGAAGACGAGCACCGCGCCGTGGTCGCGGCGGGCGTCGGCCGGGTCGGGCCCCAGCCGCACCAGGGAAACTTCGTAGAAGCGCCCGGGAGCGAGCTCCATCTCCAGGCTGGCGGCGGCCGGCGCGTCCGCGGCGCGGTCGCCGAGCAGGCGGTCGCAGGCCATCTGCAGTTCCGGGCTCGGGGCCGCCTCGATGGGCCGGCGGCCGGCGATGTCGCCGCTGACCGGGACGATGCGCCGCAGCGCCGGGTTGGCCACGCGGATCCTGCCCGCCGCGTCGAGGACCATGACTCCCTCGCGCATGCCGTCGAGGATGGCTTCGAGCTGGGTCTTCTGGTCGGTGATGGTGGCGATGTGGGACTCGATGCGCCGGGCCATGTGGTTGACGGCCTCGGCCAGGGCGCTGAATTCCCCGCCAGGCGACAGGTGCAGCCGGCGGCGGTAGTCGCCGTCGCCTATGGCCCGGGCCACGGCGATGACCTCGGCCAGGGAGCGGGACAGGCTGCGCCCGAGGAGCCAGAAGGCCGCGCCGGCGACGACCAGCGACAGGGCGAGGATCGCCAGGCGCTCGGGACGGGTGGCCGGGGCGGGCAGAAATTCCGGGATGGCGAGGCTTGCGGCCGTGACGGCCAGGCAGACGGCCGTGGCCCGCAGCCCCAGGGTGGCGGCGGCGCGCAAGGGCTCACTCCTTGAACCGGTAGCC
Organism: Pseudomonadota bacterium; assembly: GCA_023399375.1. Classification (GTDB taxonomy): domain Bacteria; phylum Desulfobacterota; class Desulfovibrionia; order Desulfovibrionales; family Desulfovibrionaceae; genus Solidesulfovibrio. Next base: position 7,109 of record JAEWPX010000140.1, read on the forward strand.
CACGCCCCGGACGGTTTCGATCATGCGGGCGCAGCCGCCGAGCTTCTGGCGCAGGCGGCGGATGTGGGTGTCCACGGTGCGGGCGTAGCCCTCGAATTCGTAGCCCCAGACGGAATTGAGCAGCCGGTCGCGGGTGAGCACGCGCCCGGTGCTCTGGAACAGTTCCGCCAGCAGCCGGAATTCCGTGGCGGTCAGCGCCACTTCCTCGCCGTCGAGGGTGACGCGGTGCGCGCCGAGGTCCACGGACAGGCCGTCGCGGGTGAGCACCTGCCGCTTCTCCTGTTCCGGGGCGTGGCGCTTGAGCACGGCGCGCAGGCGCAGGATGAGCTCCCGGGGGGAAAACGGTTTGACCACGTAGTCGTCCGCCCCGAGCTCCAGGCCCACGATGCGGTCCACTTCCTCGCCCCGCGCGGTGAGCATGATGATGGGCGCGGCGGCGGTCTTGGGGTCGCGCTTGAGTTCCTTGCAGACTTCGAAGCCGTCGAGGCCCGGAAGCATGAGATCCAGGATGATGCCGGCAGGCGGGGAGCGTCGGGCCTTGGCCAGGGCGTCGTAGCCGTCTTTTGCCGTTTCGGTGGCGAAACCGGCGCTTTGCAGGTTGAAGGCGAGCAGTTCGACGATGTCGTCGTCGTCTTCCACTATCAGGATGGAATCCTTGGACATGCAACCACCTCGGATGTTTCGTCGCTCGAAAGAACATGGCGGCTTGACGCAGGAGTGAATGGCACGTGACGATTGTGTGACACTCTTTGTACGATCCAGCAAGGGCGCGCCGATATTGGGCCGGGGCGTTTGACGGGTCGTGCCAAAGGGCCTAGGGAAATGGCAAGCGTTTAAAAGATGACCCGGGAGGCCGGAAACGATGGCGGGCAGGTTACGCGCGTTCGTATGCCTCGCGCTTTGGGGTTTGGCCCTTTGCGCGACAGCGCCGCCATGCCTGGCCGGGGAACCCGGGCCGATCCGCCTGGGGTTCACGGCCGGCTTCACCGGGCCCACCCAGGCCCTGGCCGTGGAGCTCTACCGCGGCGCACAGGCCGCCTTTGCGCGCCAAAACCGCGACGGCGGCATCGGCGGGCGCAGGATCGAACTGCTCGCCGCCGACGACTATTACGAACCCGACCCCGCCATCGTGAACACCGTGCGCTTCCTCGACCAGCGCGTGCTCGCGCTTTTCTCCTCCCTGGGCACGCCCACGGTCAGCCGTGAATTGCCGGTGCTGCGCAGTCGGGCCGGGGAACACGCGCGGCTTTTTTTCCCGGTCACCGGTCTCGAAGCCGCGCGGCAGCCGCCCTACGTCCGCTACGTCTACAACCTGCGCGCTTCGTATTTCCAGGAAATCGAGGCCCTCATCGAGGCCTTCTTCCGCCGGGGGCTGACTCGCGTGGCCATCTGCCACCAGGCCGACGCCTTCGGCCGCAGCGGTTGGGACGGGGCCGGCCGCGCCCTGGCCAGGCGGGGACGCGAATTGTGCGCCGAGGCCACCTTTTCCCGCTCCGCCGCGGCCGTGGACGACATGACGCCCCAGGTGCGCATCCTGGCCGCCAGCCGTCCCGAGGCCGTGCTGCTCATCGGCGCGGCCCCGGCCTGTGCGGCGGTGATCCGCGACATGCGCCGCAGGGGCCTGCAGATGCCTGTGGGCGTCGTCTCCTTTGCCGGCGGCGAAATCCTGTTGCGCGCGCTGACCGCCCTGGGCGGCCCCCTGGGACTGCCCCTGGAAGACGGGCTGATCTTTTCCCAGGTCACGCCGTCCTGGCGCGACCCCGACCTGCCGGCGGCGCGGGACTACCGGCGCGATCTGGCCGCCCTGGCGCCCGCGGACGCCGCGCCGCCGCCGGGCGGCTGGTCCGGGGAACTGCCCGAAGGCAGCGCCACGGGCTTCGAGGGCTACCTGAACGCCCGGCTCCTGCTCAAGGTGCTGGCGGCCATGCCCGATCCCGCCGACCGCCGGCAGCTCGACGCGGCGGCGCTCGCCGCCGGGCCGGCCGACATCGGCCTCGGCCAGCCCCTGTACCTCGACGGCCGGCACCATCAGGCGCTGCACACGATCTATCTGTTCACCGCGGCCAACGGCGTCCTCGTCCCCCTGGAAGCCGTCGCCGCGACGGCCGGAGACTGAGCCTCGTGTCCAGGATTTTCCGCAAGACCCTGGTCGCCGTGATCCTCGTCTTCGGCGTGGCGGCCAACGCCACGGCGCTGCTTTCGGCCTGGCTGCTGCACCGGCATCTCGCCGACGAATACGTCACCACCGGCCGGGCCATCGCCATGGCCATCGCCGCCGGGAGCCCCGATGCGCTGGCGGCCGGGGACGCGGCCACGGTCCAGGCGATGATCGACGAATTTTTGCGCATCGACGGCGTGGGTTACGTTTTCGTGACGAATGCCCGGGGCCGGGTGCTGGCCCATACCTTCGTGCCGGCCATGCCCGCCTCCCTGACGGGCGTGCGGCCCGAACAGGGCGTGGTCCGGCTCTCGCTGCCGGGGCAAGGGGACTTCATCCAGGTGACGGCCCCGATCCTGGCCGGCGAGGCCGGGTTCGTCTCGGTCGGGATGGACAAGGCCGGCATCTGGCAGGTGATGCGCGGCGCGGTCTTGGGCCAGGAGGCGCTCATGCTTGGCATGCTGCTCGTGGCCGTGGTGGTCTTCTACGCCCTGGTCGGCGGCATCACCCGGCCCCTGGTGGAACTGGCCGGCTACGCCGTGAAAATTCGCGACCACGACTTTTCCGCCAAACCGCCGCGGACCGGCGACGACGAGGTCGGCGTGCTGGCCCGCGCCATGCAGTCCATGGCCGCCCAGCTTTCCCTGCTCGTCTCGGACCTGACCAGGGCCGTGGCCGATACCACGCGGGAGCTGCAAAACTCCCTGGCCCACACCCGGGCCATCATCGACAATCTCGCCGACGGGTTGCTGGTGCTCGACGCCGACGGCGTGGTCACGCTGCACAACCCGGCCCTGCTCGCCATGTTCGACCGCTGCGGCGGCGACGTGGACGGGCGTCCCGCCACGGAAAGCTTCCCGGCGGACCTGGCCGCGCTGGCCGAGAAGGCCCGCCAGGACGAACCCCTGGCCGCGACCGAGGTGCGCCTGGCCGGCGGCGGCACGGGCAAGGCCGTGGCCACGGCCGTGCGTCTGGCCGGGGAGGCGCGCGACGTCACCATCATCCTTGTGCGCGACGTCACCGTGGAAAAGGAAGTGGACCGGATGAAGACGGAGTTCATCTCCACCGTGTCCCACGAATTGCGCACGCCCCTGACGTCGGTGCTCGGGTTCGCCAAGATCATCCGGCGCAAGTTCGGCGAGGTCGTGGCCCCGGCCCTGGCCGAAGCCGAACCCAGGACCTGGCGCGCCGCGCAGCAGATACGCGACAACCTCGACATCATCGTGGCCGAGGGCCAGCGCCTGACCGAACTCGTGGACGACGTCCTCGACATCGCCAAAATGGAGTCCGGGCGCTACGAATGGAAAATGGCCCCGTTGTCCCTGGCCGACGCTGCGGAGCACGCGGTCCGGGCGGTGCTGCCCCTGGCGCGGTCCAAGGGCCTCGAGGTCGTGTGCGCCGTGCCGGCGACCCTGCCCGCGGTTCTTGGCGACCGCGACCGGCTCGTGCAGGTGTTCGTCAACCTGCTTGGCAACGCCGTGAAGTTTACCGCTTCGGGCGAGATCCGGGTCGAGGCGCGCGTGGCGGGAGACGAGATTCGCGTCGCGGTGCGCGATTCGGGCTGCGGCATCGCCGCCGAAGACCTGGGGCGCATCTTCGAGAAGTTCAAGCAGGCCGGGGACACGCTGACCGAAAAGCCCAAGGGCACGGGGCTTGGCCTCCCGATCTGCCGCCAGATCGTCGAGCGCCACGGCGGGCGCATCTGGGTCGAGAGCAGCCCCGGACAGGGCAGCGTGTTCTCGTTCACCCTGCCGCGCGTCGCCGTGACCCAGGACGCGCCGGCCTGCCCGCTGCCCGCGCCCGTGGTCCTGCCCGAGAGCGATGCCGGCAACGGGGCCGAGAGGAAATGGCGGGTCCTCGTGGTCGATGACGACGCCGGCGTGCGCCGGCTTCTGGAAACGCTCCTGACCGACGCCGGCTATGTCGCGGCTACGGCCAGAAGCGGGGCCGAGGCCCTGTCCCTGGCCGCGACCTGGCGGCCCGACTGCATCACCATGGACCTGCGCATGCCGGGCATGGACGGCCGCGAGGCCATCCGCCGGCTGCGCGCCGACCCGGCCACCCGCCACATCCCGGTGCTCGTGGTGTCCGTGGCCTCACGCAGCGAAGGAGAGGCGTCCGGGGCCGACGCCGCCGTGGTCAAGCCCGTGGAGCAGGAAGCGCTGCTCGGGACGGTGCGGGGCCTGCTCGAGGGGCATCAGGCCGCTCCCGTGCGGCCCTGCCTGCTGTATGCGCACGACGGGATCGGCGCGCCCGCGCGGCGCTTCTACATGTGCCCCGAGGCAACCGCGGCCCTGCGCCATGAGTCCGAGCTGTGGCAGGCCGTGGAGGGCGGTTTCTCCGGCACGATCTTCATCCCGGCGTCCCTGGGCCACGGCCTCGACCTGGAACGCCTGTGCGCCTATCCGGACGTGCACGTCATCATTTTGCCGGATTGATTGCCGCGCCGCCGCAAGCGCGCATCGCCGCGCCCCTGGGGCCGCAATGCGACAAGGGATTTCTCCCTGTGCGCGCGGACGGGGCTTGAGCCGTCAGGGCGCGCAGGGAAAAATCCCTTGTCCTGCCGCAGCGCTTCCCCCGAGGGACGCGGCGTGATCGACCTAGGAAAAATCCTTGAGCAGGGCGGCGATTTCCTCGCGGATGACCGTGGCCGCGACCTTGGGCACGCTTTTTTCCATGGTCGCGTTCAGTTCCTTGCGCAGGGCGTCCACGGCGTCGTCGAGGTCCTTGCGGTCGGGCTTGGCCGCAAGCCGCTCCATGGCGGCGGCGTCGGGCAGGTCGGCGAGCAGGGCGTCGCGGATTTTCTGCGCCAGCTCGTCGGGATCGATGCGGTCGGTCTCCAGGGCCTCGATGCGGCCGGAGAGCACCTCGCCCAGAGCCTGCGCCTCTTCGCGAGCGGCCTTTTGCGCGCCCTCGGCGACGCCGCCGAGGCGTTCGTCAAGGGTGGCGGCGATCTCTTCGCTCAGGGCTTCGCGCAGCTCGCCGCGCACGACTCCCAGGCGCTCGTCGAGCCCGGCGGCGATGTCGGCGGCCAGGGACTCGCGCAGTTCGCGGCGCAGTTCGCCCAGGCGCTCGTCGAGGTTTCCGGCGATATCCCGGGCCAGGGTCTCGCGCAGGGTTTCCAGGCCTTCGCTGAGGCCTGCCTGGGTGGCGAATTCCCCGGGCTCGGGCAGTTCGCGGCGCAGTTCGGCCAGATGCGTCTCCACGCTGCTGGCGAAATCCTTGAACGCCGCCTCGCGTTCCCCGGCCTGTGCTTCCAGGCGCTCCAGGGCCTGCCCCAGGCTCTCCAGGGGCCCGCTCAGGTCCGCCGGCTCCTCGGGTTTGGGAAGGCCCGCCGTGAGGGTTTCGAAACGCTGGTCCAGCGTGCCGGCCAGGTCGGCCAGCATCCTGGTGCGGTCCTTGACGGCGCGCGTGTCCAGTTCGGCCATGATCCGGGCGTGCAGCCCTTCCGTGTCCGGCTGGGGCAGTCCGGCCAGGACCGCCTCCAGGCGCTCGGACAAGGCGTCCTCGAGCCGGGCCGACAAGGCGTCGGCCAGGGCGTCGCCGTCCGTGGCGGAAAGCGATTCGATGCGGTCGAGCAGGGAGGCGACGGCCGTTTCCACGGCTTCCAGGCGCTTGCCCAGGGCCTCCAGGCGTTCCCGGTCCTCGGGCGCCCCGGGCTCGGGTTCGGGCGCGGGGCCCTTGGCCGCGTCGATGAGGTTGTCCAGGGCGCCGAGGTCGATGGCGCCCGCCTGGGCGGCCGGCGTCGCGGCGGCGGTCGCGGCCACGACCACGGCGCCGAGCGTCGCCGCGCCCACGGCCGCGACGGCTTCGGGGGTGGCGGCAGGCTCTTCCAGGGCGGCCAGGGAAGAAAGATCGGCCACGTCGATGTCTTCGGGAAGCGCGGCGTCGGGCAGCTCGCCGAGCAGGTCGGCCATGGCCGCGTCGTCCGCCTCCGTCGCCTCCTTGGCTTCCGGGGCCAGGGCGTCGAGGTCCATGTCGCCGAGGTCCATGGCGTCTTCCGCAAGCGCGGGCTCGAGCGCGGCTGCGGCCTCCCCTTCGAGTGCGGGTTCGGGCGCGGCTTCGGGTGCGTGCGTCGCGGCGTCCTTGTCGGCGTCGGCAAACAGGTCGGCCACGGCGACGTCTTCGGAAACGGGCGCGGCGGCCTTGCCCGGTTCCTCATCCAGGCCGAGGCCCGCGAAATCGAGGTCGTCGTCGGCTTCGTCCACCTCGCCCTTGGCCTTGAGGGGGGGCGTCGCCGGGGCTGCTTCGTCGAGGCCGAGCCCGGCGAGGTCCATGACGTCGTCGTCCCCGCTTAGCGGGGACGGTGCGTGCGTTTCCTCCTCGTCGAGGCCGAAGCCGGAAAGATCCATGACGTCGTCGTCGCCAGACGGGGGGGAAGCGGCGTCTGCGGCGGCCGGTTTGGCGGGCGTTTCGTCGTCAAGGCCGAGCCCGGACAGATCGATGACGTCGTCGTCGGCATCCGCGGCGTCTGAAGGCGCGGCGGCCGGCTTGGGCGCGGCGTCCTTGGCCAGGCCCGGATCGGCGTCGCCGAAGAGGTCTTCGAGCTCCTGTTCGAAGCTCATGTCCACGGGACCGTCGTCGGCCGCGGCCTTGCCCTCGCCCGGCCCCTCTTCCACGAGGTCGGTCAGGTCGATGATGTCGTCGTCAGCGTCGGGAAGGGGCTTGTCGGTCGCCATGGGATACCTCGGCCGCATGCGGCGTCAGGAAATAGGGAGGGCGAGGCCGGGGGATAGGCTCCCGGCCTCGCGCGGTTGGCTTAGCTCTTCTTCGGATGGCACTCGGGGCACTTGGTCGGGCCCTTGGCTTCCTTCTTGTGGCAGCCGATGCAGCTCTTTTCGCTCTTCATGTCGTGGTAGGCCTTGTAGAACGACTTGTCGCTGGTCTTGTCCTTGGGGTCGGTGCTGTCATGGCAGCCGGCCGAAGCGCATTTCTGGTTGGCCTCGCCCTTGTGGTGGCAGACCTTGCAGTCGATCTTGGCATGTCCCTTGTGGGAGAACGCCACGGGCGACTGGGTGGTGGCCATGCCTTCCGGAGCCTTGATGGTCAGGTCGGCCGGGGCTTCCACGGCCTGCAGCATCGGCAGGCCCACGAAGCCCACCAACGCCGCGCATGCAAGAACCGTAAACAACGCCTTTTTCATCCCTCACACCTCCTTCCAAGAATAATTTATCGCATAGGGTTTGTACGGCCAGCCCGGACAGGCTGTCAAGGAGGCGCGTCCGAAAAAGGGGAAGGATTGCAGTCCAAAACGATCGGAAATCATTGCCCCAAGGCGTACTTGCCGGCATAGCCGCGCGGGGTCAGCATGCGCCCGGCGGCCATGCGCGTGGCGCTGTTGCCGACAACGACCAGGGTGAGCATGTCCGCGAACTCCGGATCGGCGGCGGCAAGAGGCGTGACGCGGATGTCCTGGCCGGGGCGGAAGGCGTTTTTGACCATGCCGACCGGGGTGCCCGGGCCGCGGTGGCGCGCCGCCGCGGCGAGGGCTTCGGTCAGGTGACCGCTCCTGCGCCGGGAGCGGGGATTGTAAAGCGCCAGCACGAAATCCGCGCCAAGGGCCGCGTCCACGCGGCGGCGGATGACGTCAAGCGGCGTGAGCAGGTCGGACAGGCTGACCACGGCGAAATCGTGGGTGAGCGGCGCGCCGAGCAGGGCGGCGGCGGCGCACACGGCCGGAATGCCCGGCGCGACCTGGAATTCCAGGGCATCGGCAAGGCCCATGGCCTCGAGCATTTCCAGGGCCAGCCCGGCCATGCCGTAGACGCCCGCGTCGCCGCTCGAGACGAGCGCCACGCGCTGCCCGGCGGCGGCCGCCGCAAGCGCGCCCCGGCAGCGTTTAACCTCGCCGGTCATGCCCGTGGCCAGGACCGACTTGCCGGCGAGGAGGTCCGGCGGCACGAGGTCCACGTAGGCGGTGTAGCCCACGACGACCTGCGCCGCGGCCAGGGCGTCCGCGGCCATGGGCGCAAGCAGCGCCGGGTCGCCGGGGCCGAGCCCGACGACGGTCAGACGGCCAGGCACAGCGCCGCCGTGGAGCATTTGGTCACGGTTTTCGGCGCAAGGAGCTTCCCGCCCCCCGATGCCAGCATCGCCGCTGCTTCGCATACGCTGCCCACTCCCATGTGGCGTTTGACCGTGTCCGACGGATGGGGCGCAGGCACGGCGGCAAGTTGTTCGGGCGAAAAAAAGGCCAGCGCGGCCCCGAGCCGCGCGGCGGCCTCGATAAGCCCCGGCTCGTCGCGCTTGGCTTCGATGCTGGCCACGATGCCGATGCTGTCCCGGCTCAGCCCCCGCTCGCGGCAGACGCGGTCGAGCAGCCCCAGGATGTCCGCGGCGGGGGCGCCGCGCCGGCAGCCCACGCCGGCGACGAGGACTTTGGGCCGCAGGTACAGCCGGTCCGGGGCATCGGGCCCGAGCCGCCAGTCCACAACCACGAGCGGCGTGTCCGCGTCCGGCGCGCCCGGCACGGCTGGCGCGGCCACCCATTCGAAAAACGCCGCGGCCTGCGCGTCGGCCACGGAAAAAAGCCCCAGCGGATCGAACACGGCCACGCGCTTCCCGGCGGCCAGGGCGGCGTTGACCCGGCGCACGGCCGCCGGGTTGCCGAGTTTCAGGCCGCAGGCGCGCGCGAGCATCTCGATGGCCGGCGCGCCGGCCGCGTCCGTGGCCGTGGTCACCACCGGGATTGCGCCCGTCAGCGCCGCGAGGTCGCGGGCCAGGTCGTTGGCTCCGCCGAGATGGCCGGAGAGGAGGCTTACGGCGAAACGGCCGGCGTCGTCCAGGCAGACCACGGCCGGGTCGCGGGTCTTGTCGCGCAGGTGCGCCGCGATGGCGCGCACGGCGATGCCGCAGGCGCACACGAACACGTGGGCCGGCCGGGCGTCGAAGGTCGCGGCCACGAGCTGCGCCAGGGAATGAAACGGCGTGGCGTCGTACGCGTCGGCGAGGCGCGCCGGGGCGAAAAGCGTCGCGCCGAGATGGTCGGCCAGGCGGCGGCCCAGGGCGAGGCCTTTGGCGGTGACGGCGTACACGGCCGGGGGATGCTGCGGCATGGGAAGGGCAGCATAGGCTTTTTCGGCCCGCGCCTAAAGAGGCTTGTCGCCGCTGCCGATAAGAGCGGTGGACAAGGCGAATACCGTTGTAACGAGGACATGGTCATGATCGATGCGGTGGACAGCGGCGGCTACGGGTGGCTCGGGCTCTACGGGGCCCAGGCTCCGGTCGCGGCCGATCCGCCGCCCGCCCCCCGGGCCACGGCCCCGGCCGATGCGCCGGCCGCAGCCATCCCGGCCGTTTCCGAGGCGGCCGACGTGGGCAGCGGTCCCGTGCAGGAGACCGGGGCCGGCGAGGGCGGTTTAGGGTCCCAGGGGCGCAGCTACGGCGGCGAAGGCGAAGCCGGCGCGCGCCAGGCGGCCGTGGCCGCGGGCCTTGCCGGCGCATCGCCGACGGGTACGG
>JAEWPX010000153.1 GCA_023399375.1 Pseudomonadota bacterium
CAAAGACTACCGCCCCGGGCGGCCCGGGGGGGCCGCGGGCCCCGCCGGGACCACCCCATACGGGGGGAAGGCTTAAATATTCCGACCAGGACAGTATGCTAAGAAGCAACAATTGTCCCCCCCTTTAAAAGTTTTTGGGGAAGGTGGGGGTCCGGGGGAGGGAACCCCTTTTTTCAAAAAGGAGTTTCCTCCCCCGGTTCTCGTCGCCCTCCCTCAAAGGACCTTATGAAATGTAAACGCTGCGGCGAGACGGCGGCGGTGAAGCTGCCGAGCCACCATGCCGGGTTTTGCCCCGATTGTTTCGAGCTTTTTTTCAAGCGCCAGGTGGAAACGGCGATCCGGCGTCACGCCATGATCGCGCCGGGCGAGAAGGTGCTGGTGGCGGTTTCCGGCGGCAAGGATTCGCTGGCGCTCATGCGGGTGCTGTCCGACCTCGGCCACGACGTGGCCGGGCTGCACGTGCACCTGGGCATCCCGGACTCCTCGGACCCGGTGTGCGCACGCACCGAGGCGTATTGCCGGGAAAACGGCTTTGCGCTCCACGTGCTGCGCATGGCGGACCTGGGGCTCGCCATCCCCAAGGTCAAAGACGCGGTGCACCGGCCCATCTGCGCCGTGTGCGGCAAGATCAAGCGGCACTATTTCAACCGCTTCGCCTACGAAAACGGCTATGCCGCCCTGGCCACGGGGCACAACCTGGACGACGAGACGGCGCGGCTTTTCGCCAACGTGCTGCGCTGGGACGAGGCCTACCTGGGCGGCCAGGGGCCGTCGCTGCCGGCCGAAGGACGCTTCGTGCGCAAGATCAAGCCGCTCTACCGGCTCACGGAATTCGAAACCGCGGCCTACTGCTTTTTAAAAGGCATCGACCACTGGAAGGCGGCCTGCCCCTACTCGGGCGGTGCCAGCTTCACGGGGCACAAACGGCTTCTGGCCGACCTGGAATACACGAGCCCCGGCCAGAAGACGGCCTTTTACGAGGCGTTTCTGGCCAAGGGCAGGCAGCACTTTCGCGGGGAAGGTAACGACGGCGGGCCGGTCTTGCAGCCATGCACGCGCTGCGGCTATCCGTCGTCGGCGGAGGTCTGCGGCGTGTGCCGCATCCGCAGTCTCGTGGAAAAGGCCGGCGCATGACGCGCCGGCCTGGAGGGATGCTCTAGCGCCTGGGCAGGGCCTCGGCCAGCGCGTCGAGGAACCCTTGGAGCATGGCCGGGGTGATGTCGCCCATGTGGCCGATGCGGAAGATCGGCCGTTTGCCCGCGGCCTCGAAATCCTCGTTGAGCTTGGCGTAGCCGGGGTCGAACAGGTAGCCCTTGGCGCGCATGGCTTCCTTGACGGCCTTGAGGTCGGCAAAGGTCATGCCGCCCGGAACGACGACCGTGGTCACGGTGGGCGAGCGGTGGCCCTCCTCGGCGAACAGGTCGTAACCGGGCAACGCCCGCACGAAAGCCTCGGCCGTCTCGCGCATGGCGACGTGGCGGGCAAACCGCGCCGCGACGCCTTCTTCCTTCACGATGTATTCCAGTTGCAGCCACATCTGGTTGCCGAGGCTGACGTTGGGCGTGGACTGGGTCTGGAACTTGGCCGCGCGGCCGAGGTGGGCCAGGATGTCGGACGCGTGGCCCCGGGCCGTGACGTGATGCGCCTTGTCGATGGCGGCGGGGCTCACGAAGCCGATGCCGAAGCCGGCATTGAGCCCCAGCGACTTCTGCGTGGCGGTGCAGTACATGTCGCAGCCGGACGCCGCGATGTCGCTCGGCGCGCCGCCGAAAATGCTCACCCCGTCCACCACGGCGAGCGCCCCCCGTGCCTTGATCGCCCGGCACAGCGCCACGACGTCGTTCGTCACGCCCGTGGAGGTCTCGTTGTGCGTGACGGCGACCACGGCGGGCTTGTGCGCGTCCATGGCCGCTTCCACGGCCGCGACCGTGGCCGCGCGGCCGGGCTCGACGGCGAGCAAGGCGGCCTTCTTGCCGTTTTCCAGCGAAATCTTGTGCCACAGGTCGCCGAACGCGCCCATGGACACGTGCAGTATGGTCTCGCCGTCCGCGACCAGGGAGCGCACGGCCGCTTCCATGGCCGTGGAGCCCGAACCCAGGAACAAAATGGTCTTGTAGTCGTCCGGCAGGGCCGCGATGGCGGCGAGGTCGGTGAAAATGGGTTCGAAGCGTTTGGCGTTTTCGCTGTCGCGGTGGCCGTATTCGGGCCAGGCCCCGGCGGCGCGCACCTCGGGGCGGACGTAGGTCGGGCCGGTGATGAAAAGCGTGTATTCGGGAAACGGGGCGTCAGGCATGGCAGGTTTCTCCGTTTTTGCGGTGAGGCGCGGACCTTACGGCAAAAGCCGGAGCCGGGCAATCGGGCCGGAAGCGGCGGGCGGGCACGGATGCTGCAATATCGCGGCGGGGCGGCAAAATCGCCCCCCAAGGGAGGCTTGCGCCATGCCACGCATACTGGTCGCGCTGCTCCCCCTGCTGCTGGCCGCCTGCGCGACGGTGGCCACGGGCGAGCTGGAGCGCATTCTCGACCGCCAGAGCAACGACTGCCTGACCCAGGTCGCGGGACGGCAGGATTTTCGCACCATGCGGCAAAAAACGCCGTCGTTCCTGCTGCCGTAACCGGCCCGGGCCGGCCGCCCGTGCGGGCCTCATCGCGGTCGCCGGAACAAACGCGACAGGCGTCGCCAGGGCATGCGGCCCTGGCGGCGTCCGGCGAAACCCGGGAGACGGCACGGGTGGCGGGAAAGTCGGGCCGGGCGTCAGGCTGACGCCGGCCGGTCAGCCGGCCTTCTCGTCCGCGGCGGCATCCGCCCCGGGCGTAGCGGCATCATCTTCGGACTCGGACCGGGCTTCGGGATAGACGATCTGTCCGGTGGCTTCGTCGAAGTACGGCCCTTCCTCGACGTCGGGACGCTCGGACTTGCGTTGCTGTTTTTCTTCCTTCTTTTTCTTCTTGGCCAATTCCTTGGCTCTCTTGGCGAATGTATACGCGTTTTTGGCCACTGCTCCTCCTGTGTCACGTTGTCCGGCCGGGGGCGTCCGCCTCACGGCCAAGGCGACGGGATCGACGCCTCACATTGGAGGCAACGACGCCTCGTATTGAGTATACCCGAAAGCACGGAAAGGGGAAAGGACAAAAGCGCCCGCAACCGCACGCCGCCATCCGCCCCGCCCCATCTTGCCCGCCGCGCGCCCGGGCGCTATAGGCTCCCGATGCACGAGCCCGAAATCATCCTCATCCGCGTCTCCGGCCTGGACAAGCCCGGCCTCACCGCCGCCGTCACCGCCGAACTG
>JAEWPX010000133.1 GCA_023399375.1 Pseudomonadota bacterium
TGTGGCGCGCTCACTGCCCGCGCCCACCTCAAGCCAACAAAGCGTCCCGCATGTTCCACGAAGTGCCTGCGGCGGTTCCCCCCCCGGGCCGTCCCATGTCCCCCTATCCGGCCGTGTGGCGTCGCCATTTCGCTGGCCTCGACCCGAACCGGTCCGTGCCCGCCACGATCTGGTGCGACAGGGGAAGCGAGTCCCCCCTTGCGATCTCCACACGGATTCCCCTTTGCCCGAGCCCGCAGGAAAAACGCCTGGCCGGACTCCATGTGGCGGCGCTGCTCAACAACGCTCTCTGCATCCACGGGGCCGCGTCGGCCAGCATCGTCTCGCCGCGCCAGGACGCCGCCGCGTGGCTGTGCGACGCGGTGCTGCGGCTGCTCATGTTGCCGCGGGAACCGTTTTCGACCATGCCCCTCGATTTTCTGCACGAGCTGGTCCGGCAGGTCTTTCGGCAGGATTTCCGCCTGGACGCCGACCCGGCGCGGGAAGCGCTTCTCCGGGAAAAACAGCTGGCGGCGCCGGCCACCCGCGCCGACCAACCCGCCCCGCCGCGTCCCGGGCTGGCCCTTGCGGTCAACATCGGACTCTACCTCACGAGCCTTGCCCTGGTGCGCGTGGAGGCGGACGGCCGTTTTGTCGTGGAGGGACTTTCGCGCCGCAAAAGTGCCCCCGAGAACAAAGTCCCCAGCCTGGCGGATCTCCTCGCCACGATTCGGGACGAGGCCAAAGCCCTTGCAGCGGCAGCCGGAGCGGCGCTTGACGCCGTGGGCATCGGCATCGCGGCCACGGTCGTGCGCGGCAGGATACTGCCCGTGCCCGGATACGGCCTTTTCACGGAAGATGCATCGGACACACCCGAAACGGTCGCTGCCCTGCTGCAAGGATTTTCGCGGGATGTCGCGCGGGGTCGTCCCCTCGCCGTGGTCAACGACGGCCAGGCGCAAGCCGTTTTCGCCTATCGTCACGGCGGCGCGACGCCCTCGCCCCCGGCCCGTCTGGCGGGTGACATGGTCTCCGTGCGCCTGGGAGCCTGCCCCGCCGTCCACCGCCTGGACTCTTGCGGCCGCAGCGCCGCGGGATTTCACGAATACGGCTGGTGCGTCACCCGCTACCATGCCGCAAACGCGACCCGGGGCTGCTTCACCACCATCCACCCCTACCTTTCCTATGCCGGCGTGGCCATCGTCGCCCAGGAACTGGGACTTCTGCGCAAACGCCGCATTCCCCACGAGGCGGCCACCGCCTTTTTCCGCGACGCCCTGGAAGCCGACGATCCCGGACTGCGCCAGAAAGCCGCCCACGTCTATGGCATCCTCGGCGCACATCTAGCCATGCTCGCCGACGCGCTGCAACGCGACCGCCCCCTGGCGGTTATCCGGCTCCTCGGGTCGCGCGCCAACAGGCTCGACCCCGTGGCGTTTGCGGCCATGGTCGACGGCTTCGCTGCCTTCGCCTCCCGACACGACTTGGGGCTCAGGGACGTAGAACTGACGCTCCTGCAGGAGACATCCGTCATCGCAGGGCTCGTGGGCGCGGCCCACGCCGCCCTGGACGCCGTGCCGCAGCCCGAAGGGCGTTGAGCCGTTTTCCCCGCGTCCCGAACATCCTTCGCCACGCACCCCTTTTGACACGCCCCGGGCTTTGTGCTTATCTGTGTCGCTCTTTTTCATGCATCCTTGCGCTTCGGAGGCGTATTCCATGACCGACACCAATGCGTCGCAATCTGCCGGTTCCAACCGGACCGACCCCACCTCTCTCCTGCAACTGCCCCTGCAATACTGGAAACAGACGCTGGCAGGCGTCCTCGTCGTCGTGGCCGCGGCCGGCGGCTACGCCCTGTACGGCGTGTACCAGAAAAGCCAGGTGGAGAAGGCCGAAACCGAACTGGGTTCCATCATCCTGGCCAAGACAGGGGCCGACCGCCTGACCGCCCTGGAAGCCCTGGCGAAGAACGCCCCGGCCGGCGCCCGCGACGGCATCTGGCTTGCCGCCGCCCAGACCGCCACGGACATGGGCGACTTCACCAAGGCCGCCGCCGCCTGGGACGCCGTCTCCAAGACCGCCCCGACTGGCATGAAGACCGTGGCCGGGCTCGGCTACGCCGCCGCGCTGTCCAAGGCCGGCCAGGACGCCAAGGCCGTGGAAGTGCTCGAAACCCTTTCCGTTTCCGCGCCCAAGCCTTTCGCCATGACCGTGGACCGCCAGCTCGCCGTCGCGGCCGAGGCTGCCGGCGCCTGGGACAAGGCCCTTGCTGCCTTCGAACGCATGAAGGCCGACGGGCACGTGCAAAACGCCGGCTACATCGACGCCCGCATCGAAGCCATCAAGAGCAAGGCGGCCAAGGGCAAGGGATAAGAAGACGCTTCCGGAAAACGCCCTCGTTTTTTTCGGAAAAAATACGTACGCGGGTACGGGACGCCTGCACTGCGTCCGTGCGGCCTCCGCAGACGCGACAATCCTGCTCCCGCCGCTTCCCTGCGGCGGGAGCAGGCGTTGCGCTGCGGCACTGTCTCGGAGGTATGCGGGCGTTCCGCTCCTTGTCGGAGGTTTTTCGTGGGTAAAGAGCTTTTGACCGCGGCCGCGGGCGAGACCCTGCTGCTGCTCGGCAACGAGGCCATCGTCAGGGGAACGCTGGAAGGCGGGGTCCGGTTCGTGACCTGCTATCCCGGCACGCCGTCCTCGGAAGTGCCGGATGCCTTTTTCCGGCTATCCCAGGGCGCGCCGTACTATTTCGAATACTCGGTCAACGAGAAGGTCGCCCTGGAAGTGGCCGGCGGCGCAACCCTGGCCGGATTGCCTTGCCTCGTCACCATGAAGCACGTCGGCGTCAACGTGGCCGCCGACCCGCTCATGACCCTGGCCTACGTCTCGGCCCCGGGCGGGCTGGTCCTGCTTTCCGCCGACGACCCCGGCTGCCACTCCTCGCAAAACGAGCAGGACAACCGCATCTACGCGCGCCTCGGCGGCCTGCCCTGCTTCGAGCCGGCCACGGCGCAGGAATGCAAGGACATGGCCCGCGACGCCCTGACCCTTTCCCGGGAGCTCGAAACGCCCGTGATGCTGCGCACCACCACGCGCATCAACCACGTGCGCGGCCCCGTGGTCGCAGGCGAACTGCCGCGCGACGTCGCGCAAAAGCCCTTCGTCAAGAATCCGGCCAAGTACGTGCCCCTGCCGGCCTCGGCGCGGCCCATGCACGAACGCCTGCTCGGCGTGCTCGAAACCGCCCGGGAAAAGGCCGAAGTCTCGCCCTACAACACCGAGCGCGGCCAGGGCGAAATCGGCTTCGTCTGCTCGGGCGTGGCCCGCAACTATTTGAGCGACGTGCTGGCCGAGGACGGCCTGGAAGGCACGGTGCGCGTGTTGGAACTGGGCATGACCTATCCGCTGCCCGAAAACCGCATCGCCACGTTCCTGGGCAAGTGCCGCACGGTCGTCATCGTCGAAGAGCTCGAACCCGTGCTCGAAAACGAGATCCGGGCGCTGGCGCAAAAGCGCGGCATCGGCGTCGCCATCATCGGCAAGGGCGAACATCTGCCCCGGCGCGGCGAATACGCCACGACCAACGTCCGGGCCGCGGTCAATGCCGTGCTCGGACGCGAAACCCCCGCCGCCGACACCCTGGCCGTGCCCGGCGACCTGCCCAAACGGCCGCCCAACCTCTGTGCCGGCTGCCCACACCGCGCCGCCTACTACGCCGTGCGCGAGGTCTTCGGCGACGACGCGGTCTATTCCTCGGACATCGGCTGCTATACGCTGGGTTTCCTGCCGCCGTTTCGCGCCGCCGACTTCCTGCTGTGCATGGGCTCGTCCATTTCCGCGGGCGCGGGTTTCGCCCGGGCCTCGGGCAAGCCCGTGGTGGCGTTTATCGGCGACTCGACCTTTTTCCATTCCGGCATCACGGGCCTCATCGACGCCGTGGCCTACAACCACGACATCCTGGTCGTGATCCTCGACAACCGCACCACGGCCATGACCGGCCATCAGCCCAACCCCGGAGTGGACACCACCATCTTCGGCGAAAATCCCAATCCCGTGGACCTGCTGGCGCTGATCCGGGCCTGCGGCATCGAGCCGGTCAAGGTCAACCCGCTCAACCACAAGGCCACCGTCGCCGCCTTGCAGGCGTTCGCCGCGCAAAAAGGCCCCCGCGTGCTCGTGGCCGAATACCCCTGCCCCATCCACGCCAGGCGCGTGGGCCAGGCCAAGAAGACCCCGCCCGCGCGGGTCGTCGGCGATCCCGAGACCTGCCTCGCCGTGCGGGATAACCTGGCTTGCCCGGCCTTCGCCATGGAAGCCGGGGTGTTCACCATCAACGAAGAACAGTGTGACGGCTGCATGTACTGCGTGCAGCTTTCCGCCGCGATCAAGCCCGGCAAGAAGGAGGCCCGATGAACCGCGCCCGCATCTTCCTCACCGGCGTCGGCGGCCAGGGAACCCTGACCGCAACCACCCTGCTCGCCCGCACCGCCCTGGACGCCGGGCTGCCCGTCACCTCGGGCGAGATCCACGGCATGGCCCAGCGCGGCGGCGTGGTGGAATCGACGCTCCTGATCGGCGGCTACAAAAGCGCCCGCATCTCCCGGGGCGAGGCCGACGTGCTGCTCGGTTTCGAGCTGCTGGAGACCCTGCGCGCCCTGCCGATGCTGCGGCGCGGCGGTCACGTCGTCAGCAACGCCGAGGCCATCCAGCCCGTGGGCGTGTGTCTCGGGCGGGAATGCTACCCGCCGCTGGAGGCCGTCCTGGAAACGGCTCGGGGCTTTGCCGCAAGCGTGGTCATGGTGCCCGCCATCAGCCTCGCCGAACAGGCCGGCACGGCCAAGGCCGCCAACATCGTGCTGCTTGGCGCGGCGGCGGCCTGCGGCGCGCTGCCTTTCGACGTGGCTGCGCTCGTGCGCTCGGTGGAAAAATACTTGAAGCCCAAGATCGTGCCCTTGAACCTCAAGGCCCTGGAGCTCGGCGCCCAAGCCGCGGCGGCGGGACAAGCGGCGTGATCGATCCGCTGACGACCTTCGACAGCGCGGGCCCGGCCTTTTACGGAGCGCTTTCGCGCATCGCCGCGGCCACCGGACCAGGCCGCGCCGTACGGCGCGGCCTGGAGGACGCCCTGACGATCCTGGTCGAAACGCTCAACTACCGCCGGGCCTGCCTGGAACTCCACGACCTGCCCCAGGCCGGGGCGCGCATCCTGCTCTCCCACGGCCGGGAGCAGGGCCTGGACCACCTCTATGGCCCCGCCCCCCTGTCCACGGGACAGGTCATCGGCTCCAAGCGCTCCCTGGTGCTCCAGGACGTCAAGGATCACCCCGACTTCCTCGGCCGGCCGCCCCAGGAGCTGGCGACGCTCTCCTACATCTGCGTGCCGGTGACCATTCCCGAGCCCGACGGCCAGGTCGAAGGCTTCGAGCCCGTGACCGCCTCGGGTGTGGTCGGGGCGCTCAGCGTCGATCTGCCCAAAGCGCCCATGGTCTTTCTCGAGGCCCACCGCGAATTCCTGCTCGTGGCCGGAGCCATGATCGGCAACGCGGCCCTGCGCCTGCGCGACGAACTGGCGCGCTCCCGCCGCCGTCCGTCCCCGCAGCCGGCCGCGGAAGCGCCTGCGGCCCGGGATGACGACGCCGTGGCCGCCTCCCTGATGGCGCCGCCCGTGGCCGTGTCCAAGAGCATGCGCCTGCTTTTGCGCCAGATCGCCCAGGCTGCCGACGCCAACGCGCCGGTGCTGCTGCGTGGCGAGGAAGGCACGGGCAAGGAAGCCCTCGCCCGGTTCCTGCACGCCCAGGGCAACCGCCGCCACAGGCCGTTTCTGCGCCTGGGCTGCGGCGAGATGCCCGAAGAGGCCGCCCTGGAAGCGCTTTTTGGCGTGCAAAAGGGCGAACGCGCCAAGGCCACCCGCTCCCGCCGGGGCATCTTCGAACTGGCGCAAGGCGGCGTGGTCTTTCTCGACGACATCGACGAGCTGCCCCTGTCCGCCCAGGAGCAGGTGCTGCGCGTCATCCAGGAGGGCACCATGCAGCGCGCCGGCAGCGACACGCCGGTCGCCGTGGACGCCCGCATCGTGGCGACGAGCCGCATCTCGCTGGAAGACGCCCTGGCCCGGGGCGATTTCCTGGAAGACCTCTACTACGCTTTCGGCGTCTTTTCGCTTTTCGTGCCGCCCTTGCGCGACCGCACCGGCGACATCCTGCCCCTGGCCGAACGCTTTCTCGACGACTTCTCGCGCCGTACCGGCAAAACCGTGCGCCGCATCTCCACGCCGGCCATCGACCTGCTCAACCAGTACCACTGGCCGGGCAACGTGCGGGAGCTTTTAAGCTGCATGGAGCGGGCCGCGACCGTGTGCGACGAAGCCGTGGTGCGCACCTACCACCTGCCGCCCACCTTGCAGACCGGCGAGTCCTCGGGCACGGAACCGTCGCTTTCCTTCGGCGACGCCGTGGCCACCTTCGAGCAGGAACTGCTGGTCGAAGCCCTCAAGAAGGCCCGGGGCAACATGTACCAGGCCGCGCGCAACCTGCGCGAGAGCTATCGGGTGGTCAATTACAAGGTCAAGAAATACGGCATCGACCCCAAGCGCTTCACCCCGGGGCGTCGTGGCTGATCTTTGACGAAAACGGTTTACCGCAAGACGCCAACCGCGTACAATACAAAGCAATACATTCCCTACCGGAGGGTCCATGGCCAGCCTCGCCAGCCACGAGTACTATCGCGACGACATGAAACGGATGCCGCCGCTGCGCTCCATCGCCCAGACGCTTTGCCTGGACAAGCGGGTGCGCAAGGTCACGGCCTCCGAGGCCTACGCCCTGGCAAAAAGCCAGCACGACGTCATGGACACCGATCTGCCCGTCTATCCGCCCGCAGCCAGGCGACTGGGACTGCCCGAGGGCGCGACGGTCCTCAACAACTGCCACGGCCGCATCGTCGGCCGCACGGCCAAGGCC
Source organism: Pseudomonadota bacterium (assembly GCA_023399375.1). GTDB lineage: Bacteria > Desulfobacterota > Desulfovibrionia > Desulfovibrionales > Desulfovibrionaceae > Solidesulfovibrio. Next base: position 6,939 of record JAEWPX010000133.1, read on the forward strand.
CGGCGCTTCTACACCCGCATGGACGCCTCGGAGCGGCGCAAGGTCGAGGCCGACCTGCGCGAGGCCGTGTACGCCATGCAACGCTATCCGCTGATCAAGGCCGAGGCCGTCCTGGGTCTCGACACGGACCTCATGATCAAGGCCACCATCGTGGCCACCGAAGACGACGCGGTCAACGTGTTCAACTGGCTGGCCAATTTCACGCCCTACGAAGAGCTGGCCGAGGTCTACGCCAAAAGCGCGCGCCTGCCCATTCCCGATATCCTTGTCGTGGGCTTCAACCACTGGCAGACCACAGACCCCTACTACCACAACGAGGGCGGCTCCCAGCTCGCCCTGGTGGACGAGGACGCCAACGTCATCTTCAACCTGGGCATGCGCTATTTCGGCGAGCGCAAAAAGGGCACCCTGACCCTGGCCTGGACCTCGGGCATGCGCCTGGGCATGGCCGCCTGCCACGGCGGCATCAAGGAAATCGACTTCTCTGCCTGCGGCGACGCCGCCGCGAAAGAAAAGGGCAAGCGCTCCATCGCCTTTTTCGGGCTCTCCGGCACGGGCAAATCGTCGCACACCAACTCCCCGGACAACGGCGGCACCCTGCCCGAGGGTTTCACCAAGGTCGTGCTCCACGACGACGCCTTCCAGATCGACTGCGAGGGCAAGGTCTGCCGCGTGTGGGAACCCACGCTTTTCGACAAGACCGATGCGCGCCCCCTGGGCCACCCGGACTGGCGCTACATGATTTCGACCATGAACCTGGCCCTGACCGAGGCCGACGGCAAGATCCTGCCGCTCGGGCAGGACGTGCGCAACCCCAACGGCCGGGCGCTGATCGACCGCGACCTGCTCGGGGCCTACGTCAACCGCTGCGCCTTCCCGGACATCATGGTCTGGCTCATGAAGGACACCTGCCTGCCGCCCGTGGTGCGCTTCGCGGACAAGGCCCTTGGCGTGGCCATGGGCGCTTCGCTCATGACGCGGCGCAATCTCGCGGAAAACGTCAGCGAGGACGAGCTTAAAAAGCTCGTGTTCGAGCCTTTCGCCAACCCCTTCCGCGTCTACGAGCTGTGGAAGGACGTGGATGCGTTTCTGCACGTGTTCAAGGCCGGTGCGGTGGGCTACGCCTTCAACTCCGTGGGGTTCTGGAAATCCTCCGACCGCGACCTGCGCAAGATTCCCCTGGCCACGTCGCTCACCCTCCAGACCGCGCTGCTGCTCGACCAGCTCGACTGGGAAGACTGGGACATGCTCCCCGGCGCGCAGTTGCCCACACGCGAAAGCGTGGACCGCCTGCTCCCCGGCTACACCGACGCCTACGATCCGGCCAACGTCGAAAACCGCGACCGCTACATCGAAACACTCAAGGACCGCTTCCACCAGCGCCGGGTGTTTTTGCAGAATTCCGACCTGCACAACCAGCCCGAGTTGCTCATGACCCTGGTCAACGCGCTCATGGCCCGCGCCTAGGCCGTGGGCCGTAAAAAGGGACTGGTATTTTTCAAGGAAAAAGGTATCTTGCGCGAGACGATGCCCGTGAAATCCGCGGCAAGGGATTTCCGGGACATGTGAAGCAACAAGGACAGGGACATTCATGACCCAGGCCGCCTCCGCACATCCTCCCACCTGCCGCCGCAAAGGGGGATATGCGCCGGCCGGCTGCTCTCGCCACCCGGACGGGCAAGCGGCATGAGCCTTCGCGCCATCCTGGGGGCCATCGGCCTGGCCGTCTCCCTGCCTTTTCTGATCTACCTGGTCTACTTGAGCCAGGCCAAGTCGCCGGGGCCGGACCAGATCATCTTCCTGGCCTTTGCCTTTTCCATCACCTTCCCGACGCTGATCCTGCTGTCGCTGGTGCTCTTTCGCAGCCTCGTCATCCTGGCCGTGTCCATCCCCGTCTACGCCGTCTGCGTCATCGCCGGCTACGCCAGGACGTTCATGGCCTTCCAGATCCTTTGCAACGGCAAGCTCACGGAGTCGTTCAAGGACTGCCTGTACTTAAGCGTGGCGCTTTTCACCAACACGGGCTGCGCCGACTGCACGCCGACGCCGCAACTGCGCCTGCTGGCCGCCTCGGAAGCGCTCTTCGGCTACCTCGCGCTCGGCGTCTTCACGGCCTGCCTCATCGTCATCCTCGTGCGCCTCATCACCACGGACAAGCTGCGGCCGTAAAGCGCCTGCCGCGCCCGCCTCTCCGGCACATCGCCGCCGTGGGAACCGCCGACCGTGCGGTTTCCCGGCCCCGGCACACCGTTTACCCCGCCTGCGTCCCGGATGAAGCCGGATCGCCCGCCTCGTCTTCCACGAACAGGAGCTTGCCGGAGAGCGTGCGCCGCACCGGGCAGGCCCGCGCCGCGCGCAGCAGCCGTTTGCGCTGCTCGGGCGTGAGGTTGCCCGCAAGCGCAATGTGGCAAACGAACGTCGCGCTTTCCGGCACGCGGCGATCGAGCGTCACCTCCACAGCGGTGCTTTCCAGCGGGATATCGTGGTTGTCCGCGTACATGCGCAACATCATGGCCGTGCACGAGCCCAGGGCCGCCTCCAGCAGTTCGTGGGGCCGGAAGCCCTGTCCCGCGCCGCCCTTGTCCGAGGTCGCGTCGCAGACCCCTTCGAAGGTTCCGTTGGAAAAGGACACACCGTAGCGCGCGTCCCGGCTTTGACAGCGGATCATTGCAGTCTCCTTGCGCCCGTGCTTCCAGGGGGCGCTTGCGCCACAGGCCGGTCCCGAGACGAGATGCCGGACGGGATACCGGCCGCGCGAGGAAGGCAGGGTATCCCCGGCCGGGAACGCGCACAATGCAGGATCCTGCGACGCCGGCGAAAAAAAGCGCCCCTGCGGCATAGATACCGCGGGGGCGCTGCGTCATGCGTTTCGAGGACGGCTTACGGCTCCACCTTGAACACGTACGCCGCTTCGGGGCGCAGGTATTTCTGCGCCAGGGCGCGCAGGTTTTCCCCTGTCACCGACTGCGCCGCCTCGACGACCTGCTTTTCATGCTCGAGCGGCAGGCCGAGGGACAGGGACTTGGCCGCTTCGCCGCTGCGCGCGGCAAGGCTTTGCCGTTCGCGGTAGTAGTCGCCGGTCATGACGTTCTTGGCGCGAAGCATCAGGTCGTCCGGGAGCGCCATCTGCCCCAGGTCGCCGGCGATGCGTTTGAACCCGTCCAGGGCGGCGGCCTCCTTGTCCGGCGTGGTGCCGATATAGAAGGCCAGGAAGCCCGTGGTGTCGGACTGCCACAAAAAGGACGTCACGGAATAGCCGAGGCTCTCGCCGTCGCGCAGGCGCGAAAAGAGCAAGCCGCTCTGCCCGGCCAGGACCTCATTCAATAGAGAAAGCCCCGGCGTTTCGGACGCGGCCAGCCCCGGCACCGGGAAGACCATGAACAGATGGCTCTGCTTGCGCCCGGCAAGCGTCACCGAGTCCTCGCGCTTTTCCCCCCACTGGGGCGTGGGGAAGGCGAACGGCTTGGCCGGACCTGCGGCCTTGGCCAGCCTCTCGGCCAGGGCGCGCACTTCGGCGGCGTCGAAATCGCCGCAGACGGCCATGACCCAGGGCATGGCCCGCTGGCCGGCCCAGAAGGCGGCGACGTCCTTGGTGGTAAAGCCCTTCACCGTGGCCGCCTCGCCCAGGCGCGTGTAGGCATAGGGCGTATCGGCGAACAGGAAGGGAAAGAGCTTGCGGAAGGCCAGGGCCATGGGCTGGTCTTCCTTGTCCTTGATCTCGGAAAGCTGGTCCGCGACCTCGCGCGCGACCTCGGTCTTAAGGAATGCCGGGGTAAGCAGTATGTCGCCCATAAGCCCGTAGAGATCCTTCTGAAAGCGGCTGGGAAATTTCGAGGCCACGGTGAAGGAATCGCGGCCCGAGTCGGCGACAAGCGAAGCCGCCCGGTCGGCGAGGAAATCCTCCAGGGCGTTGGCCGAGAGCTTGGCCGTGCCCGTGGTCAGGCTGTTGGCGGCAAGCTCGGCCAGGCCCTGCCTGTCCTTTGCCAACAGGGCGTCGCCGCCGTTGTAGACCAGGGACACGGACACGTAGGGCAGCGTAGCGTCGGGCAGAAGCACCAGTCTGTGCCCGCCGCCGAGATCGACCACCTCAGGCGCGGCAGACTGTGCGCCTCCCTGCCCGGCCGCGGCGGCCGTCGTCGTCTTGGGCGCGGGCCAGACCTTGGCGGCCGCATCGGCCAGGCCTTTGGCCGTGACTGCGGTTTCGGCGTCTTTGGGAACAAGGGCGGCGGTCAGCATGTGCGCGGGGCGCAGATAGGCCTCGATGACGGTGGACAGGGCCTTCTGGTCCACCAGGCGCACGGCGTGCAGGTAGCTGGCCTCGCCGTCGGGGTCGTAGCCGTAGAAATGGAAGAAGCCCGCCTTCATGGCCAGCCCGGGCAGGGTTTCCTTGGCCTGGTACAGTCCGTCCTCGAGATTGAGGCGCACGCGCTCCAGTTCGTGGTCGCTGAAGGACGTGCCCTTCAGGTGCGCAAGCTCGGTCAACAAGCCCTGCCAGAAGGCCTGCACGTTGCCGGCGTCGAGGGTCGCACTGACCAGAAAGAGTCCGGCCCGCTCCAGGGTGAGCGAAGAGCAGGAAATGTCGTCCACGAGCTTCTTGTCGTATTTGAAGGTGCGGTAGAGCCGGCTTGTCTCGTCGCCGGCGAGCAGCTGGGCCAGGACTTCGAGGCCGGCCTCGTCCGCGGCGCGAAGGCCCGGGGTGGGAAAGGCGATCTGCAGCCGGACCTTGTTCCAGGGACCGTACTCCACCTTGACCTGCGGCTCGGGCAGGGCTCCCTGGGGCAGCGCGTAAGGCGCGGGCGGCGTCAGGAGGCGGTCGTTTTCCATGCCGCCGAACAGGGCCTTGGCCTCCTCGACCACGTCCTCGACGCGTACCTTGCCGACCACCACGAGCTGCATGGCCCGGGGCTGGTAACGCTCGCGCACGTACCGGCGCAGATCCTCGGCGGAAAAGCCGGACACGGTCTCGGGAAAGCCGATGATGGGCCAGCCGTAGGCCTGCCCGGGCCAGGCCATGGCCTGGGTCATCTGGAACAGCCGGTTGTCGGGGCTGTCCTTGCCCCGGGCCAGCTCCGAGAGCACCACCTGGCGCTCGCTGTCGAGTTCGGTCGGGTCGAACTTGGCCCCGAAGATCATGTCCTTCATGACGTCGAGCCCGAGCTTCCAGCGGTCGGCGGGCAGGTCCACGCGAAAGACGGTGCTGTCGAAGCTCGTCGAGGCGTTGAGCTCCCCGCCCGCGCTTTCGATGTCCGAAGCGACCTGGCCGGCCGGGCGCTTTTCCGTGGACTTGAACACCATGTGCTCGAGCAGGTGGCTGAGGCCCGCCTGCTTGGCGGTCTCGTAACCGGAGCCGGCGTGCACGAACAGCCGTTCGGCGACCAGCGGGAAGCGGTTGTCCTCGATGACCATGATGGTCATGCCGTTTGGCAGGGTGACGATCTTGGGCGGCTCGGCGGCCAGGGCCGAAGCGGCGCAGCAAGCGGCGAAACAGGCCGTCATCAGGGCGAAAACGAAACGCCGGCGCATGGGTGCTCCTTTTGGTTTGACGCTCCCGGGCGACGCCCGGGAGCGGACATGCGTAGAAGAGCTACGACCTCGAGAGCCCAAAGGATACTTAATTCTGGTTCATGGAGTCCGGGGAGGCGACCGCGCCGTCGGCAAAGGCCACGGCGGTCTTGGTGATGGCGTAGCGGCCCCGCACGAGGCGCGGGCAGACCGCCTCGGCCAGGCGCAGGGGACTCACGTAGGACTGCTCGAAGGAGCAGGTGAAGCGCACCGTGGCCGGGGCGACGATTTCCACGTCCGTGACCAGGGTTTTGGCGTCGATGCCGCGCGGCCCTTTCTTCGATTCCCAGGTGACGGGAAAGCTCGCGGCGGCGGCGAAATCCCGCCAGGCGTCGAGGCAGCCGTCCGCCAGGGCCTGCGGCGCGACAAGTTCGAAGGTTTCCGCGACCGGATGGGCGATCTTGCGCCCCGGCGGCAGCGCGTCCACGCCGAGGACGGTCATGCCCTCGGGCAGGTTGGGATTGAGCCGCGCGGCGAACTCTTCGGGCGAGACGGGCGCGCGCAGGAAGATCGCCGTCCATTCGGCGCGGCTGGCCACGCCGACAGGCAGAGCCCGGCCGAAAGAGATCTGCGGCAGCGGATGGTAACCGGCGGAAAAGCTGGGCTTGAGCCCGCCCCGGCGCAAGGCGCGCTCGAAAAGCCGCGCCAGTTCGAGCTGGCTCAGGTACACGGCGCTGCCGGTCTTGGCGTACCAGACGCGCAGGTGCGCGGCCTTGACGGTCAGGTCCTCGCGCGGCGGGGCCGGCGGCACGGCGACGGCGTCGTGTTCGCGGGCTTCGCGGTTAAGCCGCGGGCGGATATCGCCCACTCCGGCCGCATCCAGGCTCGATGTCCGGTTGCCGTAGGAGCACACGCCGCAGCCCGAGCAGTCGCCGTAGCGGCAATCGGGCGTCGCGGCCCCGCGTAGGGCCTTTTCGCGCTCGCGGCGCAAAAAGCCAGGCGTCACGCCGCAGGAAAGATGGTCCCAGGGCAACGGCGCATCCGGGTCGCGCGCGCAAAGCCACGTTGCCGGATCAAGGCCGGCGGCCGCGAAGACGCGCAGCCATGGGGCGAGGTCGAAGCGGTCCACCCAGGAGCAAAAAAGCGCACCCTCGCGGTAGGCGGCTTCGACAAGCGGCGCGAGCTCCCGGCCGGCACGGGAGAACACGCCCTCGAGAAAGCTCATTTCCGGCTCGTGCCAGCGCAGGGTCAGCCGTTTGTCCGAGGCAAAAAGCGCACGTAGCCGCCCCACCCGCTCGCGGATGGCCTCCATCCCGATCTGCGCCTCCCACTGGAACGGCGTATGGGGTTTGGGCACGAAGGGCGAGATGGCGGCCGTGACTTGCAGCCGTTTCGTGCCGGGGGGGGCCGCGGCAAGCACGTTTTTCGCCAGGTGGAAAATGCCCTCCACGTCCTCGTCGGTTTCCGTGGGCAGGCCGATCATGAAATAGAGCTTCACCTGCTGCCAGCCGTGGGCGAACAGCCGCCTCGCGTGGTCGAGGATGTCGTCCTCGGTGATGCCCTTGTTGATGACGTCGCGCAGGCGCTGGGTGGCGGCTTCCGGGGCCACGGTCGCGCCGGTGCGGCGGATGCCGGCCATCATCGAAAGGATGGAATCGGACAGCGTGCCGGCGCGCAGCGACGGCAGGGACACGGCCACCTGTTCCCGGCGGCAGCGGTCGATGCTGCGGGAAAAAAGGCTTTCCAGGGCCGAAAAATCGCCCGTGGACAGGGAAAGAAACGACAGTTCCTCGTAGCCGGTGCGGGAAAGCCCATCCGCGACAAGGCCTTCGAGCAAGTCCAGGCTGCGCTCACGCACGGGGCGGTAGACCATGCCGGCGTGGCAGAAGCGGCAGCCGCGCGTGCAGCCCCGGGCGATCTCCACGGCCAGGCGGTCGTGCACGGCCTGGGCGAAGGGTACGATCTGGCAGGCGGGAAACGCCGCGGCGTCGAGGTCGGGCAGGATGGCCTTTTCCACCCGGTCGTAACCGGCGACCAGGGGGCGCGCCGCGCCGTCCGGGCCGGGCGCGAAGAATTCCGGCACGTAGACGCCCTGAACGGCGGTCAGGCGCGTCAGCAGATCGCGGCGGGAAACGCCTTCCCGGCGCGCGGCGGCCACGGCTTCGAGGATTTCGGGCAGGGCCTGTTCGCCGTCGCCGATGACCATGGCGTCGAAAAACGGGGCCACGGGCTCGGCATTGAACGCACAGCCGCCGCCGGCAATGACCAGCGGCCCCCCCTCGCCCCGGTCGGCAGCGCGAAAGGCAACGCCGGCAAGGTCGAGCATATAGAGGATGTTGGTGTAACAGAGCTCGTGGGTGATGTGGAACGCCAGCACGTCGCAGGCAGCCAAGGGCGTGTCGGACTCCAGGGTGCAAAGGGGCGCGCCCTTTTCGCGCATGAGCGCGGCGGCCTCGTCGGAAGGGGTGAAGACCCGCTCGGCGGCGAGCCCCTCCACGCGGTTGACGGCCTCGTAGAGGATGCGCCCGCCCACGTAGGACATGCCGACCTCGTACAGATCGGGAAAGGCCAGGGCGACACGGGCCCGGACGCCGGCCGGATCCTTGGCCGTGCGGCCCCATTCCGCGCCCAGGTACTGGGTGGGTTTTTGCAGGTCGGCGACGAATTCACGCATGGATGCTCCGGCCGCCGGCAGCGGCCGCGGCGCGGTGTCAAGAAGGTGGAAGGCGGGAGGCCTCCCCCGGCGCGGGCCGGGGGAGGAAATAAACGCGCGGGCCGTTATTTCTTGAGGAGATTGGAGATGTTGCCACCCTTGCCGGCCAGGTTGGACAACGTCTTGAGATCGCCGGAGGTGGAGAGCGTCAGGTTGCTCGTGGCCTCCAGGTAGCGGGTCTTGAGCTCGTCGGGAAACTTCTTGAACTGGTAGAGCACATGGGAAAGCTCGATCTCGCCGCCCACCTCGGTCTCGAAGGGGTAGCCGAACGGCAGCAGCAGCATCTGCACGCCCTGCTGGGAAGGAATGGTCTGGAGCAGGGCCACATCGGTCAGCTTGCCGGCGGCTTCGTCCCACTTGCCGAGCACGGTTTCGCCGTTGATCAGTTTCACGAGGCGGATGTCATAGGCCATGAAGATTCTCCTTGAAGGTTGGGGCGCGATGCGCCGGCCTTGAGCTAGATATCGGACAGTTCCGTGTCAAGGGCGGGGCCTACTCGTTGTAGTCGAAAACCGTAAATCCCTGGCTCTTGCACAGGGAATCGCGCTCGGCTTCGCGCAGGTCGCTGCGCACCATCTCGGACACCATCTGCTCGATGCCGATGCGCGGCTGCCAGCCCAGGCGCTCCCGGGCCTTGCTCGGGTCGCCGAGCAGCGTCTCCACCTCGGTCGGGCGGAAATAGCGCGGATCGACGGCGACGAGGCATTTGCCGCTGGCCACGTCGATGCCCTGCTCGTTTTCCCCTTCGCCCTCGAAGCGCAGCTCGATGCTGAGTTCCTTGGCCGCCATCTTGACGAAATCGCGCACGCTGTACTGCCGGCCTGTGGCGATGACGAAATCCTCAGGCGCGTCCTGCTGGAGCATGAGCCACTGCATTTCCACGTAGTCCTTGGCATGGCCCCAGTCGCGAAGCGCGGAGAGGTTGCCGAGGTAGAGGCAGTCCTGCAGCCCAAGCTTGATGCGCGCCATGGCCCGGGTGATCTTGCGCGTGACGAAGGTCTCGCCGCGCAAGGGGGACTCGTGGTTGAAAAGGATGCCGTTGCAGGCGTACAAGCCGTAGGCTTCGCGGTAATTGACCGTGATCCAGTAGGCGTAGAGCTTGGCCACGGCATAGGGGCTTCGGGGGTAGAACGGCGTTTTTTCGGTCTGCGGAATTTCCGCCACCTTGCCGAACAACTCCGAGGTCGAGGCCTGATAAAAGCGCGTGTGTTTCTCGAGCCCCAGGATGCGGATGGCCTCGAGCAGACGCAGCGTGCCGAGCGCGTCCACGTCCGCGGTGTACTCCGGGGACTCGAAGGACACCTTGACGTGGCTCTGGGCGGCCAGGTTGTAGACCTCGTCGGGCCGGACTTCCTGCATGATGCGGATCAGGTTGGTGGAATCCGAGAGGTCGCCGTAGTGTAGGACGAGCTTGCGGCCGATGTCGTGGGGATCGCGGTAGAGGTGGTCGATGCGCTGGGTGTTGAACAGCGAGGCCCGGCGCTTGATCCCGTGCACCTCGTAGCCCTTCTTAAGCAGCAGTTCGGCCAGATAGGCCCCATCCTGACCGGTGATGCCGGTAATGAGGGCGACTTTGCTCTTCATGAAACGGTCTTCTCCCGTAGGGGTTGTTGGCGCATCTCGTCTGCGACCATGGCGTGAGCCACGTCGGCGGGATGCAGGGAAGCCTTCCAGCCCAGAAGGCTTTCGGCCCTGGCCGGATTGGCCCGGCTGACGGCGATGTCGGAAGGACGGAAAAGGCCCGGATCCACGTCCACGTGGGCGCGCCAGTCGAGGCCGGCGGCGGCGAAGGCCTCGGCCGTGAAGTCGGCCAGGGTGATGGTCGTGCCCGTGGCGATGACGAGATCCTCGGGCGTGTCGCGCTGGAGCATGGCCCACATGGCCTCGACGTATTCCGGGGCCCAGCCCCAGTCGCGCGCCACCTCGATGTTGCCCAGGCGCAGGCGCTCGCCCGAGCCGGCCGCGATGCGGGCGGCGGCGGAGACGATCTTGCGTGTCACGAAGCGTGCGGGCCGAAGCGGCGACTCGTGGTTGAAAAGGATGCCCGAGCAGGCGAAAAGCGCATAGGCCTCGCGGTAGTTGGCCACTTCGAAATGCGCGGCGGCCTTGGCCACGGCATAGGGGCTGCGCGGGGAAAACGGCGTGGCTTCGGTGGCCGGCTCGCCGCCGGTGTCGCCGAAGCAGTCGCTGGAGGAGGCGTTGTAGAGCCGCACCGGCGCGCCGAGAAAGCGCACCGCCTCCAGGAGGTTGAGCGTGCCGACGCCGATGGACATGAACGTTTCCACGGGCTGCTCGAAGGACAGACCCACCGAGGACTGGCCGGCCAAATGGTAGATCTCGTCCGGCGCGACCTTGGTCAGCACGGTCAGGACGCTGCGGAAATCGGTCAGGGTCACGGAAGAAAGCGTGATGCGATCCCTGATGCCGAGGCGGTCGAGATTACGCAGGGACGCCATCTGGGCGTCCCGCGAGGTGCCGGCCACCTGGTAGCCTTTTTCCAGGAGGAGCTTGGCCAAATAGGCCCCGTCCTGACCGGAAATTCCGAAAATCAGCGCTTTTTTCATGCGTGCGGGTGTCCAGGAAGGCAGCGTGGGAAAGCAGGAAGGCTAATTTTTTCCCGGCGCGTCGTCAACAACCGCGCCGTCTTCGCCCGCCCCGCCCTCCACGGCGGCCCGGCGGCAGGCGGCGCAGACGCCGTCGATGCGCACTTCGACGCCGACCACGTCCATATCGAGGCTGCGCCCGAGGGCCGCGACATCCACGAGGTCGCGCGTGGCGGGCAGGCAGGCCATGCGGCCGCAGCGCAGGCAATAGGCGTGGCCGTGGGCGCGGCCGGAAAATCGCGGTCCCAGGCAGTAGCGGAAAGCGCGGTCGCCGCTGCTGTGCCGGCTGGCCAGCCCCTGGCGCACGAAAAGGTCGAGGATGCGGTAGAGCGTCACCTTGTTGACCGGCATGGCCTCGCGCACCTTGCGCAGGATGTCCCCGGCGGGCAAGGCGCGCTCGCCGCCGGCAAGGACCCGCGTCACGGCCAGGCGCACCGCCGTGGGCTCCACCCCGGCCTCCTCCAGCATGGCGGCCATGTCCTTCCCGTCCATGTTCCGTACGCCCCTACGCCCCGTGGCCAGAGCCGCGCAGGCCCGGCAACAGGGACAGGAAATAGGTCGCGGCGGCCACGGCGATGATGGCCGCGCCCGAGGTCAGGTCGCAGCCGTAAGCCAGGGCCAGGCCGGCCAGACAGAAAAAGACGTTGAGCGCCGTGGCCAGGAGCATGGCCCGCCCCATGGAGGCCGTGCGTCGCAGCGCCAGGCTCGGGGCCACGGACAGGAGCGCGATGACGAGGATGAGCCCGGCCACGCGGATGAGCAGCACCACCGTGACCGCGGCCAGGGCCGTGAGCAGGTAATGCAGCATGCCGACCGGCGCGCCGCGCACCGCGGCGAATTCGCGGTCGAAGGCCATGGCCACGAAGCCGTTGTAGTGGCGCAGCGTCAAGGCGCAAAGGACGACGGCCAACGCGGCCAAGGCGTAGAGGTCGGCCACGGGCACGGTGATGATGCTGCCGAAGAGGTAGCTCATGAGATCGGGTTTGTAGCCCGGTGTCACGTCCAGGAGGATGATGCCGAAGGCCATGCCCGCGGCCCATAGCACGCCGATGACGGTGTCGGTGTCTTCCACGCGCCGCCGGGTCAGGGCGGCCATGCACAGGGCGGCGGCCACGGTGAAGGCGACGGTCACGGGCAGCACGGGCAGGACCAGGAAATAGGCGAGCCCCACGCCACCGTAGGCGGCGTGGGCCGCGCCGCCGGCAAGAAAGACCATGCGGTTGGCGACGACCAGGGTGCCCATGACGCCGCAGCACAGCGCGGCCAGAAGCGCCGCCAGAAAGGCGTGCTGCATGAACGGCAGGGTAATGATGTCCGCGATCATCGGCGCTCCGGGGGGGCGGTGGCCGCGAGGTCCGGGGGCATGCGGCGCAGGAAGGCGTCCATGGGACAGCTGTGGCTGTGCACGCCGTAAAGGAGGTCGACCATTTCCTTGGTGAGCTTGGGCTCCGGGGCGTGAAGCAGCCGTCCGTTGACGCAGGCCACGGCCGTCACCCCCGCGGCCAGGATGCTCATGTCGTGGCTGACCACAAGCGAGGTCACGCCCTGGCCGATGCGCGAGAGCACCTCGTAGAGGCAGAATTTGCCTTGGGGATCGATGTTGGCCGTGGGCTCATCGAGAATGAGGAGTTCCGGGTCCGAGACCAGGGCGCGGGCGATGAGCGTACGTTGCTGCTGGCCGCCCGAGAGATCGCAGAAGCGGCGGTCCTTGAAGGCGTGCATCTCCACGCGGGCCAGGGCTTCTTCGGCTTTGCGGATTTCCTGCCGGGTATGGCGGAAACCGTGCCGTCCCGGCGCGAGCAGGCCCATGAGCGTCACTTCGAGGATGCGGATGGGCAGGTCCTTGCGCGCGGCCGCGCCCTCCAGGCGCTGGGGCACGTAGCCGATGCGGCGGCTGTTGCAGCCGGGCTCTTCGCCGAACACGGCAATGGTCCCGGAACTCGGGCGCAGGATACCGAGAATCAGCTTCAAAAGCGTGGTCTTGCCCCCGCCATTGGGACCGAGCACGGCGAGACGCTCTCCGGGCGCAACGGCCAGGTCGACCCCGGCAAGGGCCGCCTGGCCGTTGTAGGAAAACGTCAGGTCGCGGATATCGACGACCGGTTGGGTCACTTGGGCTCCGTTTGTCCGGCCATGCCCTTGCGCAGGGCCTTGGCCGCGTTTTCGAGATTGGCCGCCCAGTCCTCGGCCAGGGGATCCAGGGCCGCGACTTCGCCGCCGATGGCCTGGGCGATGGCTTGCGCCTGACGGGTGCTCATCTGCGGCTGGACGAAGACCACCTTGACGCCATCCTTCTTGGCCTCGCGCACGAGCGCCGCCAGGGCCTTGGGCCCGGGTTCGCGGCCGAGCGCCTCGATGGGCTCCTGGATCAGGCCGAAGTCACGGGCGAAATACCCCCAGGACGGATGAAACACCATGAATTTGTGCTCGCCCGGGGGCAGGTCGGCAAACTGCTTTTGTATGCCGGCGGACAGGGCGTCGCAAGAGGCCGCGAAGCGGTCGTAGCCTGCGGCATAGTCGGGTGCGCCCTGCGGATCGGCCTTGGCCAGGGCGTCGCGCATGGTCGCGGCGAGCACCTTGGCGAGATTCGGCGAAAGCCAGACATGGGGATCGGGTTCGCCGGCCTCGTGGTGGTGGCCGTCATCATGATGCCCCTCTCCCTTTTCCTCCTTGGCGTGTGCATCGTGCCCATGGCCGTCCTCGTCCTCGTGGGCGACCATGGGCATTTTTTCGATGCCGGCGTCCGTGCGCACGATGACCATGTTCGGATTGGCGGCCTTGAAACGCGGCAGCCAAGCGTTTTCGAAATCCATGCCGATGCCGAAATAGAGGGCTGCCTTGCCGAGTTCCGCCAACTGGCGGGGCTTGGGCTCGTAGGTGTGGGCGTCGGCGCCGGGCGGCACCATAACCAGGGCGTCCACCCTGTCGCCGGCGATCTGTTTGAGAAAATAGGCCTGGGGCGCGATGCTCACCGCGACCAGCGTTTTCGCCGCAGCCGGGGCGCTCCAGGCGAAAACGATTCCAGCAAGCAACACAAATACTTTCTTCATGACTTCTCCCTTGACGCGCCAAAGCATGGGCGCGGCCGATGGCTCCATGCAACAGAGTTGCATTAAGATGTCAAGCCGGGAATCGTGCAAGATGAAATTGTTGCGAAATCGCTTGGCCCGGAGGCCGAGGCGGCATACGGTGCAAGGGAAATGCAAGCCAACAAGGCCCCGCGTCGGTGACGGGGCCGCCACAGGAGCCCGACGCCATGTCAGCCATGACGCCTCCGGCACTGCCTGGTCCGGTTACCGGCCAGGCAGCCCGTCTGCCTCGAACCTGAGTTCCCTGCCCTGCGTCGGGTGCGGCTGGTGCTGCCTGTCGGACCCGTGTGTGGAGTCGCACATTCTTTACGGCTATTTGAAGCGCTGTCCCGACCTATATTGGGATGCATCGATCGGCCGCTACCGCTGCCGTCTGGCCGAAGACCCGGTCAAAGGCGAGCGCATGCGCTTCCTGCTCGGCATCGGGCACGGCTGCTGCGCGCCGCTCAATGGGTGGCGGGACGATGTGCGCAAACGGGAATAACGGGCCATCCAAATAATGACCGCCCTCGGATGCGCCGGACGGTGCAATCGGGCGGCGGCAATCCCAGCCAAGGGCTGCCGGAGTTTCCCCCATCCAGGGGGCTCCTCTTTTTTCGCCTCAAAGAGAATGCGCATTTTTTAGAAATCACCGAGGGCGGCCGGACGTTTCCGGGGCGCTCCGCTCTCCTTTGTCCCCATGCGTCTCCAGGTGAAGTTTGTAACCGCAAAGAAGGAGCAACGACATAATTGTTGGAATAACATTATTTAAACTTAGCAATAAAGGCAAAGACATTGTTCGGAAGCGTATTCATTTTATGTTCAGACAACACTGAACTTGCAGCAATGGCCATTTCCATATCTTCGAATTATGATGTCGTTTTGGCACGTGATATCAAAGAAGCTGTCTCCTTGTTTGAAAAAAATAAAAAAGTTCGCCTAGCATATGTAGAAATAAGTTCAGATATACAGCTATCCATCCAGCAGATATACCGATATGGGCGCCTAGGCATGGAAGTAATTGCTTTAGTCAGACCTCCATGCCCACAGCCTGTCCTGGAAGCATACAAGAGGGGAAGGGTCCTGGATATCTTTGAATTTCCAATTGATTTGATAAAGTTCTATACGAAGACATGTTATATAATGTCCCATCGTTGCCAGAAAGAAAACACGGACGATTCCTTGTTTTCTATTCTTACACAGGAAGAAATTCAGTTCATTTTAAATACCTATAAAACAGAATACGTTACAGCACTCGCATCCAACAATTGACATGCTCCCTATCGGGCAGCAGAAGACCCGGCGACAGTGGCCAGCCGCATGCCCCGGAGCGACGGAGTTTCTCGTACCTCCCTGTCTCTATTCGGGGGACCACAGCCTATTATAACAAGTCAGCACTGCATCCGCGGTTTTTTCCCAGGAAAAAAGCCTCGCCCGATCCAGCGACCTGCGCCGCAGGCCTTCGCGCAAGGCCGCGTCGTCCGTGACCTCGGCCATGGCCCGACAAAGTCCGCCGACATCCAGGGGATCGACCAGCACGGCCGCATCGCCGGCGACCTCGGGAAGCGAGGTCGCGTCCGAACAGACCACCGCCGCGCCCAGGCTCATGGCCTCGAGCACCGGTAGCCCGAAACCCTCGAAGAGCGACGGATAGAGAAACGCGTGGCACGAGGCGTACAGCCACGCCAGTTCGGCGTCGGAGACGTAGCCCGTGAACACGAGCTTCTCCGCGATGCCGAGCTCGCGCACCGTGCGCGCCACGTCGTCCATGAGCCAGCCCTTGCCGCCGGCCAGCACCAGCGGCATGTCCCCGCCCGTCTCGCGCAGCCAGGCCGCATAGGCCGCGAACAAGCGCTCGTGGTTCTTGCGCGGCTCGATGGTGCCCACGCACAACCAGAAGCCGCCCGGCGCAAGGTCGCCGACGGCCTTCGGCTTCTCGCGCGGCGAGGTTTCGCCAAAACGGCTGGCAAGCGGCGCGACCGTTGTCCGCTCCCGGGGATAACGCGGAAAAATCTTCAAGAAATGCTTGAGGGAATACTCGGAAATGGAAACAATCCAGTCGGCTGTGACCGCGGCGCGGAACACGCCGTCGAAACAGCCCGTGCGGTTGCTCTCCGTGGTCCAGGCCGGCTCGACCAGAAACGACAAGTCGTAGAGGGTGTAGACAAGGCGCGCCCGGGAAAGCCCCATGGGGCAATAGAAATTGTTGGCATGCACGATGTCCGGCGCGCCGAGGCGGGCCTCGAAATCCGGGGGCGGCTGTCTGAAAAACCTCTTTTGCGACGTGAAGCGGCGAAACGTCGGTCCCGTGCGGAAACGCCCGCCGGCCGAGCGCAGGCAGGCCTTTGGGCGCGGTTCCCAGAAAAAATCGCCGAACGCGGGATAGAGGACATATTCGTTGCGCCCGTCCACACGGGAAAGCGCATCAAGCAGCCCGGCCGCGAAATAGCCGCAGCCCGCCTTGCCCGCGCCGGTCTGGGAGACGTCGAAGCCGATCTTCATAACGATGCGTCCGGGAAAAGGAGCCCGCGCGAAAGCCAGGAGGCCGCCGCGCGCCCAAGGGCCGGCGAAACGCTGCGGTTCCAGCGCAAGGACGCGCCGAGGGACGCCAGGGCCACGGCCGGGGTGAAAAACGGCCCGCCCTCCCGGAGTCGCCACTTCTCGCGCACCAGGGCATGGGCGTAATTGGCCAGCCAACGGTCGGGCACGCGGCCGAAGGTCGCGATCATCATGTCGTTTATTTCCGCGTGCACCTTGAGCTTGGCCCCGGACGTCTTCGTCTGTGGATAAAACCGCGACCCGGCGAGCTTTCGCGGCAAATAGGCAAAGACCGCGCCGCCCTTGGCCAGGCGCAGCCAGAACTCGTAATCGAGGGTGTATTGCCAGCGCAGATCCAGCGCGCCCAGGCGCTCCACAATGCGCCGCCGGAAAAACGCCGCCGGCTGGCAGAGAATGCAGCGGCTTTTCAGGCGCTCCAGATCGAAAGGCTCGGCCGGGTATGGCTCGATCACGGCATCGTCCTCGTCGATGTGGTCTCCGTCGCCATAAACGACATCCACTTCGGGATTTTTCTCGAAAAACTCAAGTACTGCTTCAAAGACTCCCGGGAAATAGACGTCGTCGGAATTGAGCCAGGCGATGACCTCGCCAGTCGTCGCGGCGATACCCTTGTTGACCGCGTCGGGCTGGCCCTTGTCGCGTTCGCTCACGTAACGCAGCTCCCCCGCCGCTGCGTAGCGTTCCAGGATGCTCACGGTTTCGTCTGTGCTGCCGCCGTCCATGACCACGTATTCCAGACCGTTCACGCCCTGGGCGAGTACGCTTTCGATGGTGCGGCCGATGAAGCGCCCCTGGTTGTACGAGGGCGTGACAACGCAGATGCCCGGCCTAGCCATGGGCCGCCTCGTCGTAGCGCAGATCGACCTCGCGCGCTCCGTCGGTCAATCGCAGCTCCAGGCAGCGCGCAGACAGCTTGCGCCGGTCAGCGCCCTCCCCCCGGCGCGCGGAGTCCAGGAAGAATTCCACATAGCCGCCATGGGGCGCGAGATCGATGGAAAAGGATGTTTCCTTGCCCCGGGCAAGCGTGCGTGCCGGGCCAATGCGCTTGCCGTCGAGGAAAGTCTCGATGCGCACGCGACCCGAAGGAGCCTCGGCCGGCAAAGCGAAGCGCGCCCGCAGCCATTGCCGGTGCGCGGCCGGACCGTAGGCGACGAAGAGCCGCGCGCCGCACCAGCCGTCAGCGTAGAGCCCGCGCACGGCCGTGCTCTGGGATACGGGGCGCGTGAGCACGTCGGTAAAGACCGCGAGATATTTGCGCGCCATGTCCTCGGGTCCGCCGAAGACGGACAGGCGTTCGCGGCCCTTGGCCACAAGCGACGCGGCGAGCTCCGGCTCGTCCAGGATGCGGCCCAGAGCCTCGGCCATGTCGTCGGGGCGGCGCGGATCGAAGTAGAGCGCGGCCTCGCCGCCGACCTCGGGCAGGCTCGTGACGTTCGAGCAGACAATGGGCGTGCCCACGGCCATGGCCTCGACGAGCGGCATGCCGAACCCCTCGAAAAGCGAGGGGAAAACCAGCGCAGCCGCGCCGGTGAGTAACGCCGAAAGCTCTTCGTCGGCCACGTAGCCGACAAAAACGACGCGTCCTTCGAGCCCGAGGTGCGCCACGGCACGGCCGAGCTCCTGGCGCAGGCCCGTGTCCGCGCCGGTGAGCACGAGGCGCGCCGAATCCTTGGGCCGCGCGGCGCAGAGCATGCCGAACGCCGTCAGCAGCATGCGGTGGTTTTTGTGGGGCCAGAAATTGGCCGGATAGAGGAAATAGGGATCGCTCCCAAGGCCAAGCCGCGCCCGCGCGGCGGCCACGGCCTCGGGCGCGGTCCGCGCCAGCCGGCGCGGCAGGGAGATGTGGATGGTCGTCGTGCGCCCCGGCGGCACGTTGCCCTGTTCGAGCACCGTATCGCGGGCGAAGTCCGAGATGCACACCAGCCGCTCGCAGGTCCGCGCGGCGGTCAGGAACGTCCGCTCCCGCCCCGCTTCCTCCTCAGGCGAAAAAAACTGCGGATAATAGGCGTATTGCAGGTCGTAGATCACGGAAACGGCAGGCACGTCGGGGTGCTGGTAATAGGGCATGGTGAAGGGGCTGAAAAGCAGATCGACCTTCCTGCCCCGCCAGGTGGAAATGCCCCGGACCATGCCGATGACGCCGGCGCGCACCCGCTCCACGTTGGGCGCGTCCAGGTGCGCGAGCTCCTCGTAGGCGGCGTCGGACACGATGCACACGAAGCGCCAGTCCGGCCGCATGGCGCGCAGCTCGTGCAAGAGCAATATGGTCATGAGCTTGGCCCCGCCGTTGTCCCCGCCGGGGAGCACCGGAGTGAGGTCCACGAGCACGAGCGCTTCGCCGTCGGGGGCGCGTGCGGGAAGCTCGCTTCGGGCCATGCGTTTGGCCAACACGTATTTGACGGCCTTATTGTACATCCAGGCTACGCGCCCGACGCGCAGAAGCACCTTGTTCACCAGTTCGGGCAAACGTCCCTGGCTTATCCATCCCGAGGCCGTTTCGCGGATGACGCCCTCGAGCCCGCCCCGTGCGGCCGCGTCGTCGCCGCACAGCTTCGCGGCTTGGGCCTCGGCTGCCTCGGCCCGGCCGGCCAGATCGAGCATGGCCAGGACGAACCGGCCGTCCGGCGTGCGCATAAGCGCCTGCGCCATTTCCTCCCGGCCATGGTCGGGCAGCGGCGCACGGCTTGCCGTAAACAGCATGTCATACGGAAAGAGCGCCTGTTCGAAACGCAGATGGTCCATGCCGGCGAAAGCGAACAGCCGGCGCACGGCCTTTTCGCTGTAAAGATAGAGGTGTTCGGCGGGCAGCAGCATGCGCGCGAAGGGATCTTCCGCCGCTAGCAGGCTGTCGTGGGTCATGCCCGCCGGAAAGCGCGGCGTCTGGACGAAGACCACGCCGCCGGGGGCTAAAAGGCCCATCACGCGGCGCAGCAGGCCCACGGGATCGGGCAAATGTTCGAGCACGTCCATGAGCACCACGGCGGCGAGGCTCCCCGGTGCGATCGCCTGCTCCTCCAGAGGACCGGTCAGCATGGAGACACCGAACGTGTCCCTGGCAAGCCCGGCCACAGAGGCGTCGAGCTCCAGGCCCCGGGCGGAAAATCCCGCCCGCGTCAACAGGGCCGTGAAGCCGCCGTGGGCGCAGCCAAGCTCCAGCACGTCGCCCGACGGCAGGCAGGCGCGCAAGAACCGCCGCAACCAGTAGACGCAGCGCTCCGGCAGATCGAGCCGCGCCCGCGCCTCGATGGACGGCTGGCCCAGGTCGGCCTCCTGATGGCCGTACCAGTAGTCGCGGCCGTAGCCCTCGGCGCGCTCCTCCCGCGACACCAACGTGCCGCAGGCCGGACACAGCATATACCCGTCGCTGAAGGGCTCAAGCCCGCCCACACCACACCAACATTGCCGCATTGCGTGCTCCAGGGGAGGAAGAGGAGGAAGAATCAGGGGGAGGGAACCCCTTTTTGAAAAAAGGGGTTCCCTC
>JAEWPX010000187.1 GCA_023399375.1 Pseudomonadota bacterium
TTACTGACCTAATTTCTTAAAATGCGGCGCTTCGCCGCTTGCGCCCGTCCCCTGCTTGTCGCTCCCCCATCCAGGGGGTCCGGGGGGGATGATCCCCCTCGGCCGCCGGAGGCATCTTCACCTCCTGCCCTGCCCCTAAAACTCCGGTCCCAAAGTCCGCAGTGTGACCAGCGCGATGCGCGGGTCGCGTTCCTTGGCCCATGCTTTGAGGGCTTCGTAGGTTTCGCTGTAGGGGTGGCCGATGGCGATGGCGCGGCCGTGTTTGAGGGCGTGGCGTTCGGCGGTTTTGAGCTGGCCGAGGATGGCGCGGGTATTGCGGGCGTTGTCGAGAAAGACCGCGCGCCGGTAGAGCGGCACGCCGGCCTTGCGTGCCGCATCGGGAGCGGCGGAGGTGGCGGAGGTCACCGAATCCATGAAGAAAAGGCCACGGGCCTTGAGCACGGGCATGACGGCGGCCATGCCGGCCGCGTCGCCGGTGAAGGCCGAGCCCATGTGGTTGTTGATGCCGATGGCTTCGGGCACCTCATCGAGATTTTCCTTGAGCGTCGCCTGGATGCGCGCCGTGTCCATGTCGGTGAAAAGCGCGCCCGGGCCGGGGTTGACCCGAGGGTAGGAACCGGGCTGCATGGGCTGGTGCAGGATGACCTCGATGCCGCGCGCGGCGGCCTGGACGGCGACGGCGTGCGTGCGGGGGCGCTGCGGCAGGATGGCCAGGGTCACGGGGAACGGCAGTTCCATGAGGTTGGCGGCCATGGTCGGGTTGTCGCCGATGTCGTCGATGACGACGACCATTCGCGGTCCTTTGCCGACGTCGTTCGGCAGGGGATTGACCGGACCCGACAGGCGCGGATCGGCAGCCTCCTGGCCGTTGCCGTTTCCGTTGCCGGCCGGCTGCTGGACGAGGCCCCGCATTTCCGAGGGCGGCGTGGCCGGTGGCGGCGCGGATTCACGGCCGGCGAGGTGTTCTTCGAAGGGCAGGTCGATCTGCTTGGAGGGGCCTTCGGTCAGGCGCGGGGCTGGATGTTCCGGCGCGGCCTGCCTGGCCTTGGGCTTGGGCGCGGCGTGCTGGCGGACTTCGGCGGTCCGGGCCGCGTTGCCGACCTTGCTCCAGGGCAGCGGCGGCACCGGGCCGAAGACGACCACCGCCAGTACGGCCAGACTGACTGCCAGGGCCAGACCGGCGACGACCGCGACGAGGGGCCTGCCGGGGACGACAATGCGCTTGCCGTCCCCGCCCGTGGCGCGTGCCGAAGACTTGGCCGCCCCTTTCTTGGCGGACTGCGTGGAACCTGTCTTCGGCTGGCGTTTTTTAGGGGGTGTAGGTTTTGATGGGGAAATACTTCACCAATTCCAAGGCGAGCTTGAGCTGATTGTCCCGGGTAAGCTGTTCAAGCAGCTTCTGCTTGGGATCGTCCGAGGATTCGGCGGCTTTCTTCCGTTTGTTCTCCAGGTGGCGGGACAGGTCGCGCTCCCGGAACTGGTGGTTGGCCGCGAGCTTGTCACGATCGGACGCGGTGTCCTGCATGGGGACCATGAAGTCGGGCTCGATGCCCTCGGCCTGGATGGAGCGGCCGTTAGGCGTGTAGTAGAGCGCCGTGGTCAGCTTGATGCCCGAGCCGTCGGAGAGCGGAATGACGGTCTGGACGGAACCCTTGCCAAAGGTCTTCTCGCCCACGAGCAGGGCGCGCTTGTGGTCCTTGAGCGCGCCGGCCACGATTTCCGAGGCCGAGGCCGAACCGGCGTTGATGAGCACGACCAGCGGCACGGACACGTCGGAGCCGTCGCCCTTGGCGGTGAACACCTTTTCCTGGTCGGCGTTCTTGCCCTTGATGGACACGATCTGGCCCGAGGGCAGGAAGACATCGGAGACGTTGACCGCCTGTTCGAGCAGGCCGCCGGGGTTGTTGCGCAGGTCGAGGATGACGCCCTTGAGCGGCTTGCCGCTCTTCTTGTAGTCGGCCAGGGCCTGCCTGAGTTCGGTGGTGGTGTTCTCGTTGAAACGCGAGAGGCGCACGTAGAGGTAACCGGGCTCCACCTCGTTGCTCTTGACGCTGATGATAGGGATGGTGTCGCGCACCACCTTGACCTTGAAGGGCTTCTGCTGGTCCTTGTGAATGAGCGTCAGGGACACGGGCTTGCCCTTGGGGCCGCGAATCTTTTGCACGGCGTCGACGAGCGTCATGTCCTGGGTGGACTCGCCCTCGATTTCGAGGATCACGTCGCCGGCCTTGATGCCGGCCTTGTCGGCCGGGGTGTCGTCGATGGGGGAAATGACCGTGAGCCGGCCGTTTTCCATGCTGATTTCGATGCCGATGCCGCCGAATTCCCCGGAGGTGCTGACCTGCATCTCCTTGAATTCGTCCTTGGACAGGAAGCTCGAATGGGGGTCGAGCTGCTGGAGCATGCCGACGATGGCGCCGTCGATGAGTTCGTTGCGGGTGACGGGCTTGACGTAATGGTTTTCCACCAGGTCCATGACCTGGCTGAAGCGCTTGAGCGGCGCGAAACGGTCTTCGTCGTTCTTGGCGGCCAGGGCGACGGAGCCAAGAGCCAGACACATGATCAGGGAACACGACACCTTGGTCATAAGACGCATACAATTCCTCCACGGAACGCGAAGCGTCCGCCCCAAACGGCGGCCGGTCGCGCTCCAGCTCTCGTCAAACGCCCTATCGCCTCTCGGCGAGCCACTCCGCCGGATTAAGAGCTTTTTCTCGAAAACGCAATTCGAAATAGACGCCCGGCGCCTTGGTGACGCCGCAAATGCCGGAAACGCCAAGCGCCTCCCCCCGGCGCAGAAAGTCGCCCTCGCGCGACGTGACCTGCCCCAGGCAGCCGTAGACCGTGTGGCGGCGGTCGCCGTGATCGAGGATGACGATGCGCCCAAGCCCACGCAACGCCCCGCAAAAGACCACTTCGCCATCGGCGGCGGCAACCACGGGCGTGCCTTCGGCCGCCTTGAGCACCACGCCCTGGCGCGGCGGATGGGCTCCGGGCGCGAACGCCGCGGCCACCCGCCCCGACGCCGGCCAATCGAGCCCGCTTTGCGGCGGGGCAAAGGCTTCCGGCTCCTCGGGCGAGGCATCGGGCGTCGCGGGGGCGGACAGGACGACGTCCGCGCGGGCTTCCGGGCGCTCCGTCTTCGCCTTGCCCGGCGCTTTGTCCCGCGCCGTCGGCGCAGGCCCTTCCCCGCCGGCCAGGGCCTCATAAAGCAGCCGCGCCCAGACCTGACGCCGGTCCGCCTCGGCCCAGTCCTGTCCCTCGCCGGCTGCGCCCACGGCGCGCTCGACCTGCCTTGCCCAAAGGGAAAAAAGCAGCGCGGCCAGTTTGTCCCGTTCGGCCTCGCGCGCGGTGACCGTCTTCATCTCCCGGGTCTCCCGGGGCTGGCGGGCCGCCAGGGCGCGCGGCAGCGCCCGGGTCAGCCCCAGGCTCAATGCCGCGGCCAGACACAGACAGCAGGCCGCTCTCCTGCGCGCCGTCACGGCAGGAACTCCCCAAGGGGGCAGTCCACGCAACGCGGCCCGCGCGGCCGGCACCAGCCGTTGCCCACGCGCACGAACTGGGCGTGCAGTTCATTATATAAGTCCGCGTCGGCCGGCAGCGCATCCATGAAAAGCTCCCGCAATTCGTCGTAGCCGGTTTCCTCCGGGAGCAGCCCATGCCGGGCGCAGATGCGCGCGGTGTAGGCGTCCACGACGAAGCTCGGAAATCCCAGGCCGTAAAGCAGGATGCTGTCCGCCGTCTCCGGCCCCACGCCGCGAACGGCCAGCAGCGCCTCCCGTGCGGCGGCCATATCCCAGTTGCCGAGCGCCTCGATTTCGCCGTCAAGCTCCCGCACGACGAAGTCCAGCAGGTTTTTGAGCCGCGCCGCCTTGACCCGGAAATGCCCGGCTGGACGCAACAGTTCCTCCAGGCGCGCCGCAGGCAGGTCGCAAAGCCCGCGCGCGGAAAACGCGCCACTGGCCTTGAGGTTGGCCACGGCTCGCGAGGCGTTGGCCCAGTTGGTGTTTTGCGCCAGGATCGCGCCCACGGCCATCTCGAGGGGCGTCTCGGCCGGCCACCAGCCGCTCGGGCCCAAAGCCGCGGCCATGGCCTCGTGCATCCGCATAAATAGCGCTTCCCGTTTCATCCCGCGCGCCGCGCCCCCCTCCGGCATTTGCCGGGCGTCTCCCGGCTTTGCAAAGCTCCCGCCCGTCGTGTAAGCCCATGCCGTTTGCTTGAGACCCTCATCCCGGAGGAGCCATGTCCGCCGTCTTCGCCTACGTCACCGCCGCCTCGACCGAGGAGGCGCAGACCATCGGCCGCGCCCTCGTCGCGGAACGTCTTGCCGCCTGCGTCAACATCCTGCCCGGCATGCATTCCGTATACCACTGGCAAGGCGCGGTGGAAACCGCCGAGGAAACGGTGCTCATCGCCAAGACCCGCGCGGCACTGGCCGACGCCCTGGCCGCCCGGGTCAAGGAACTGCACAGCTACGACGTGCCCTGCGTGGTGATTTTGCCCATCAGCGGCGGCTACTCCCCGTTCCTGCGCTGGATCGAAGACGAAACGGCCGCCCCCTCGAACCGCTAAAGGAGACCCCCCCATGCGCATCCTCGTCACCGGCTCCCTGGCCTATGACCGCATCATGAGCTTTCCCGGCAGCTTCGCCGACCATATCCTGCCGGAAAAAATACATATCCTCAATGTCTGCTTCCTGGTGGAAGGACTCGAAGAAAAATTCGGCGGCACGGCGGGCAACATCGCCTACTGCCTGAAGCTCCTGGGCGAAAACCCGACCATCGTGGCCACCGCCGGCAAGGACTTCGCCGCCTACGAAGCCTGGCTGCGCCACTGCGGCCTCTCCCTCGACGGCATCCGCCGCATCGGCGAGGAATTCACCGCCGGGGCCTACATCACCACCGACCGCGCCGACAACCAGATCACCGGATTCAACCCCGGGGCCATGAAGCACAGCGCGCTCTACCCCGTGGACGACGCCGATCCGGCCGATACCCTCGCCATCGTCGCCCCGGGCAACCTCGAGGACATGCAGGACCACATCCGCCGCTACAAGGCCAAGGGCATCCCGGTCATCGTCGATCCGGGCCAGAACATTCCGGCGCTTAGCGGCGAACAGCTCACGGAAATGCTCACCGGCGCGGCCTACCTCATCTCCAACGACTACGAACTGCAACTGATCGAGAATTCCACCAAACTCTCCCTGGCCGAGATCACGGCCCGCGCCGGCACGGTCATCACCACGCTCGGCGAAAAAGGCTCGGTCATCCGCCAGGGCGCAAGCGAATCCACGATCCCCCCCTGTCCCGTGGCCGAGGTGCAAGACCCCACGGGCGCGGGCGACGCCTTCCGCGCCGGCTTCATCAAGGGCCTCGTCATGGGCAAAACACCCGTCGAGGCGGCCAAGCTCGGCTCGGTCTCCGCAGCCTACGCCGTGGAAAAACACGGCACCCAGGAACACCACTTCACCTGGGACGCCTTCGCCGCCCGCTACGCGTCGGTGTTCGGGGAGATGTAACGGAGAGAGTAAGAAAGGAAAGAGAAGAAGAGAGAAGATGCCTCCGGCGGCCGGGGGGGATGATCCCCCCCGGAC
>JAEWPX010000117.1 GCA_023399375.1 Pseudomonadota bacterium
GGGTGCCCGAGAGCCAGCGGCTCGTCGCGCCGGCCCTGCTTCCCGGCGGCAAGACCCGGGAGGAGGCGCTCGACATCCTGGCCAGGGCGGTAGGCCTGGAGGGCCAGGCGGCGCGGATCGTGGCCACACCAGTGGGCAAGGTGACCCTGCAAAGGGATTTGCTGGCCCACCTGGTCGAAAAAGAGAGCAATTCCCGGGAGCGCTACGGGAATTTCCTTCTGCCCACGCTGCAAAGCCCCTACGAGGTCTACCTCACCGCCTACGAGGACGGCTACCGGGAGCGTTACATCGGGCTCTTCACCGGAAAATACAATCTGTTGACCGTGGCCAGGGTGAACCGGGACGGGAGCCTGCTCTGGAACATGATGCAGGTCGACGACAAGCATTTGAACAAACAGCGGGTGGGGGAACTGCTGTACCCGAAGAAATAAAAGAGCCGGCGGAGCGTCCCACCCCCGTGGAGTCACGGGCTCCACGACGGTCCTTCATCCCTTCCCAGCGCCCGAACGCTCCGGGAATCTCGACCCCGCCGGCCTCTATGGAAATCACATAATCCCGCCCGCCCGAGGAGGCAAGCCCATGTCCGACATGATCGAGATCCGCATCGACTCCGCCAAGCTGGTTGCCGCCCTGCGCCGGCTCATCGCCAGCGGTCGCGACCTCACCCCGGCCATGCGCCGGGCCGCCGGCATCATGCACGACGCGGTGGAAGAAAATTTCGAGCAGGAAGGCCGGCCGAAGTGGAAGAGCCTGGCCGCGTCCACCCTGCGCCAGCGGGCCAAGGAAGGCAGCACCGGCAAGATCCTCCAGCGCCGCGGCAACTTGGCCCGCTCCATCACTCGCCACGCCGACGCCGATAGCGCCATGGTCGGCACCAACCTGGTCTACGCCGCCATCCACCAGTTGGGCGGCCAGGCCGGCCGGGGCCGCAAGGTGAAGATCCCGGCCCGCCCCTACCTGGAACTGACCCGGGACGACGAGGACGCTATCGAGAAGAGCTTCGCCAAATTCCTGGGGGGGGCGGTGGGGTAATAGGTCATGGCCTGCTCGCACTACATCCCGTATGGCTCGGATCACCTTATATGGATGTGCGGCCCGAAGCGCGTGCCGGTCTGCACGGTGCCGGGTTGCGTGCGGGAGGCGGTGGTCCTGTGCGACGGCCCGGGCCGGGGAAGGCGGCGGCGATGTGACGCGCCTCTTTGTCTCGCCCATGCGGCCGAGATCGCGACCGACCATCACCTGTGCGCGGAACATGCCGCCGGCATTCTCGGGGCCACCCTCGGCCCTGTGCCGGTCCTCTTCGAGTCGGCCATCGACGACCTGGCCCGCTGCCGGGACGCCCGGTGCGCCCACCGCAAACGCTGCCTGCGGTGGACGGATTGCCGGGACCAGGCGATCCGGGTGTTCGACTTCGGGAGCACCCGGGAGAACTGGCGGTGGCCATGCCGGTGGTTCGATAATATCTTCAAATGAAAACAGCCCGCCGGATCGCTCCGGCGGGCCATCTGTTTAACGATTTCGCCCTTTCGTTTAACGCTCCATGGCGTTTTGACCAGGTGCGTTCAGCCCTTGTTCAAAGGGCCGCGCCGCCCACCGTTTCCGGTTGGCCACAGCTTGACAACCGTTGCGCTTTTGCTTGTATTATATAGCCTATCAAAATTGTTGCGTGATCAGGCGCTGTATGTTCGCAAAACCGGGAGAAATCCATGCAAACCCTTTTTGCCATCCTCCTGCTGGCATCCTTGCTGGGCATTTTGTTGGGCCTCATCAAGCCATCCCTGGTGCTGCACTGGGGAGCGAAACGGACCCGATTGCGGGCCGTGGGCTGGTATTCACTGTTCACGGTGCTCTGCGTCATGGCCATTGGCGTCAGCCCATCTATTCAGGGATTTTCCACGGGTTTTTCCGAGGGGTTCAAGGAAGGAATGAATCAACAGCCTTCCGAAGAGGCCAAGAGCGCGCCGGCCCCGGCGGTCGCTGAAACCAAGCCCGCCGCCCCGGTTCCCGTCATGGAAACCAAGCCTACCGCGCCCGCACCGGTCGCGGAGACTGCGCCTGCAAAACCTGAAAAAGCCTCCAAAACGACCGACGAACCGCAGCCATTCAAAATCGGCATGGACGTCCCAGTCGGGAAATTCGTTTATACGGTGAAGTCGGTGAAGTTCGCCAAACGTCTAGGCAACAGCATGACCAACCAAACAGCAGATGGTGTTTTCCTCCTGGTCAACATGACCATCCGCAACAACGACACCGAAACCCGCACATTGGACGGCAGCCTTTTCAAGATCAAGGACACGGGCGGCACGGAATACGAACACAGTTCCTCCGGCTCCACCGCCTTGATGCTGTCCGGCGGCAAGCCCCTCTTCCTCAAGCAGTGCCAGCCGAAGATCCCGACGGCGGGCATACTGGTCTTCGAAGTCCCGGATCAAAGCTCGCCTTATGTTCTTGAGCTTTCCGGCGGCTATTGGTCTAGGCAACATGCCCAGGTCGCCCTCCAGTAGCATTGCGTCCCCTGCCGGCGCGGTTTCAAATGGAACCGCGCCGGCTACCAGCTCCTTTTCCCGCCCTCATATGGCATCGCCAATCCTGCATCGAGCAGCGCCCGGCACAGATTCTCCCCGTGCACGTCCACATCCGCGAGCAGCCGGCCGTACTTCTCGCGGCCGACATCCCGAAGAGTGAGGTGCATGCCGGGGGCGACCCTTCCGGCGACGAATGCCTTGGCCTGCTGGGCCTTGGCCGCGATCTCGGGGCGCTTGTCGTGCAGCTCCGGCGCGTCGCAATGGCGCAGCCGCACGGACTGCGCCCGGAAAAACCGGGGCATGCGCCCCATGAGCTTCACTTTGATGGTGTCGCCGTCCACCACGCGCACAACCTTGGCCTCCAGGTCGGGACCGGGCTCCCGGGCCAGGGCCGGGCTGGCCAGGAGCGTCACGAGGCAGAGGGATATGGCTGCGAATCGCATAGGCAAACCGTATCAAGATATGCGTCAACGCGAAAGGTTTTCGACCAGCGCCGGCTCCCGCCGGCCGACCAGAAACACCCGCCACCTGCCGTCCACGCCCTGGAACGGCTCCGTCATGGTGAACGTCTTGTCGCGCAGGGCTACGCCTTCCGGGCTGATCCGGCCGTTTGCGACAGCCACGGGCGATCCCTTGGGCAGTTCCGGGGCCGGCGACGGGGCCGCGCACGGTGCGGGGGCGGGTGCCGACGACAAGGGAGGACGGCCGTCGGCCAGCCAAAACAACCAAGCCAGGATGTCGGCTTTGGTCCAAAAAAAGTACCGCCGTCCACCGGGACGTAACCAGCGCCGGCCAACCCTGGCCCGGAACTGGTCGTCCAGGCCCTCGCCGCCGGGAAACAGCCGGGCCGGGAACAGCTCCACGGCCACGCGACGGCGTGATTCCTCAATGATGATCCGGAATTCCGGCTTGCGTTTGTCGGCCATTTGCGCTTCCTGGCGCGCAAGTCGCGCGCGAAATTTAAGAAAAGGACTGCGCGGGAAGCTGCGCAATAAAGGATGGGCCAAGGAAGTCGAAAAGCGCCTCTTTCCCCCGCCCTTGAAGGGAAACTCGGAGCTTGAACCCGCAGCACGCGCAGGGGACGGATTCCAGTTCCATGATGACACAGTTGCGGCGCACCTTGTAAATAGTCCCGGCCGGCAGCTTGCCCAGTCTGTTCCCCAGTTCGACGCGAGAACGGACGTAGTTGTCAGCCCAATCCTTCTTCCGTTTAGGAGGCTTCATCTTACACCAGCTTGTACTGATCGTTCTTGATCGTCCCTGTCGTGATTGCCTCGTAGACGAATCGCTCGGCAAATCCAGTGGCCCGCACCAGGGATGCGATGTTGTTTCCGTCGTAGTGTTCGCGGATATACCGGATGGCGGCACGTTTCAGGGCCTGCTTGCGGATGGTGATGGTCGCGCCTTGGAAGGTTTCCCATAGTCGGATGGCGAATTCCATGCCGCACGACTCCGCGACCTCGCGCAGATGCCCTTCCAGGTCATCCGGTCGCACGGTCGCGTAGAAGGCTTCGCGTGAGATATTCATTCCCTCTTCGCTCCCATGGCCTCCAGGGCCGAAACCAGCTTTTCGACGTCCCGCTGGCCGCACCAGGCGAGCTTCGGCTTGCCGGTGATCCGCACGACGAGCTTGTCCAGCGCCGTCTTCCGGGCGGCCTCGGTTTCCTGGCGGGAGACCTGTTTCCACAGCGCCGCGACCAGGCGCAACTGGGCGTCCGAAGCCGCCCGGGGCCGCTTCTTGGGGGCCGGCGCACCGCCTCGGGCCTGCCAGACGCCGGCCTCGACCGCCTGCTGCTCCATCTGCTCGATGCAGCTGGCCAGGGCACGAGGGGACAAGTCCTTGGACGACGCCGCGCCGAAGCGTTCGAGCACGGCCCGGTAGGTGGGCTCGTCGAGGCCGAGCGCCCGGCGAAGAGCGTGGAGCTTCTTGGTCTGCCCCGGCGTGGGGGCTTTGGCGGCGGCTGGCATTAGACGGTCTCCTTGCGCAGGATAGGGATGTATTCCGTATTCAATTCCACCACACCCATGACCGTCTCAAAATCAATTTGATTGGATTCGGCCACGTCCTGGTAGGTCATTTTTTCCCAGAGCATGTCCAAAACACGCTGCCGCTGTTCCTTGGGCAGAGCCTTGGCTTTCTTCTTCCATTCCGCCTTGATGGTGGCGACTGTAATGCGCTTGACCGGTGGGAGCCCCATCTTTTTGCGAAGCTTGTTATCCTCGGCCAGGGTCATCCGCTTCTGCTTTTTCGGCTTACTTTTTGTGCTCATGGGATTCCCTTCCGAGTGCCGCCGGGCACGTGGTACAGCCTCCACCGCAGACGCTAAGGCCAATACACGGAGGCGGCGAGACATCCGCTTTCTTCATGACGACAAGCCTGTCATCATGGACAACGCCGGCCGTCTCTGGGATGCGGCAACGCCTTTCGCAACCCGGACAGCACAAGCCGTCCGCAAACCGCCGGGCGATATGTACTCCCGGCTTCTTGCAGGGCTTGTAGCCGGACTCCGCTTCCACATAGACATGCCCGTTGGCGCGTCCCACCACAGTGAGCCAATAGGCGCATTCCCGAGCGTTACCCATGGTGGCCTCCGGCAACTAAGGGGATCGTCTCTTCCTCTACCTCTTCCAGGAAGCGCAGCAGTTCCCGGTGATCATCGAACCACCGCGACACCATGCGGCGCATGAGGCCGGCCGTCTCCCCTTTGGCCAAGAGGCCGACGACGGGCACGCCCGAGGCATAGGCCGCGCCGACCTCGGCCCAGGCATCCGTGCCGGAGGGGCCGAGGTAGATGACCAGGTCGGAGCGGCAAGCCCCGTCGAGATCGTGATGGAACATCAACCGGCCAGCCTCCGAGGCAATCCAGGCGTCGAGATCCACGGGACCGGTGCAGGTGCCGCCTTCCTCGCGCCGCCGCGCGGCCACGAAGGACACCACGGTGTACCCGTTGTCCTCCAGGAGTTCGGACAGCAACTCGACGGCATGCTGGTTGCGCCAGCTCGACGCGATGTAGATACGCATGACACCTCCTCGGCTGCTCATCAGGCCCGGGCCACCACACCCAGGCGACCGCCCCGCAGGGCGGTTTCGCATCAGGAGAGTTGCGGTTTCGGAGCGTCCTCGTTCGTGAGATAATCCAGGACCTCCATGGCCAGGCTGGCACACGAGTTGCCGTCGTCGAAAGCCTGGGAGACTTCGTTTTGCAGCGCCATGACCTCTTCGTCGGTGCGGATGACGACGCTCACGCCGCCACCCCCTTCAGCGCATCGACCAGCGCCTTGCCGGGCTCGAACTTCACGCCCATGTGGGCGGCGATGTCGATGGCCGCGCCGGTC
>JAEWPX010000120.1 GCA_023399375.1 Pseudomonadota bacterium
ACGTCAGGATCTCGCGCGACGGCCGCACGGCCCGCATGGCCATCTACAATGACGGCGACGTGCGCATGCAGACCGACCCGGGCTGGGCCTACAACCCGGGCAAATCCTGGCCGCTGACCGACCGCAACGGCGGCCTGCCCGACTGCACGGCGCGGGACTTCGCCGAGGGCGGCGGCAAATGCATCAAGATGGTCATGGGGCAAAAGGATTGGCAGGCCTACGGCCGGCCGGATCTGCGCCGGGTGCCCGAGAACCAGCGCCTGGTCGCGCCGGCACTGCTTCCCGGCGGCAAGACCCGGGAGGAGGCCGAAGCGATCCTGGCCAAGGCCCTGGGGCTGGACACCCGGCCGTTGGTTGCGGTGGCCACGCCCATCGAGCGCGTCTTCCTCAAGCGCGAGCTGCTCGCCCACCTGGTCGAGAAGACCGAGAACGCCCGCGAGCGCTACGCCAATTTCATCCTGCCCACGCTGCAAAGCCCGTTCGAGGTCTACCGGACCGAGTACGAGGACGGCTTCCGCGACCGCTACATCGGCCTGTTTACGGGGAAGAACGATCTCCTGACCGTGGTCAGGATCAACAAGGACGGGAGTTTGCTGTGGAACATCATGCAGACCGACGACCGGCGCATGAACAAGCAGCGGGTGGGCGAGCTGCTCTTTCCCAAATAGGAAACCGGCGAGGCGTCCCGTCTCTAAGCGGATCAGTGGGTTCCGCAGAGACCCTTCATCCCGTCCTTACGCCCACGCGCTCGGGGAATCTCGACCTCGCCGGTCTTCTGGTCACTCTATAAGCCCGCCCGCCCGAGGAGGCAAGCCCATGTCCGACATGATCGAGATTCGCATCGACTCCGCCAAACTGGTTGCCGCCTTGCGCCGTCTCATAGCCAGCGGCCGCGACCTCACCCCGGCCATGCGCCGGGCGGCCGGCATCATGTACGACGCGGTGGAAGAAAACTTCGAGCAGGAAGGCCGGCCGAAGTGGAAGAGTCTGGCCGCGAGCACGATCAAACAGCGTTCAAAGGACGGTTCGTGGCCGGGCAAGGTGCTTCAGCGCCGCGGCAACCTGGCCCGCTCCATCACCCGCCACGCCGACGCCGAAAGCGCCATGGTTGGCACCAACCTGGTCTACGCCGCCATCCACCAGTTGGGTGGCCAGGCCGGCCGGGGCCGCAAGGTGAAGATCCCAGCCCGCCCCTATCTGGAGCTGACCCGGGACGACGAGGACGCCATCGAGAAGAGCTTCGCCAAGTTCCTGGGGGAGGCGGTGGGGTAGGTGGCCTGCTCGCATTACATCCCCTACGGCTCGGATCACCTTATATGGATGTGTGGCCCGAAGCGCGTGCCGGTCTGCACGGTGCCGGGTTGCCTGCGGGAGGCGGTGGTCCTATGCGACGGCCCGGGCCGGGGAAGGCGGCGGCGATGCGACGCGCCCCTCTGTCTCGCCCATGCGGCCGAGATCGCGACCGACCATCACCTGTGCGCGGAACATGCCGCCGGCATTCTGGGGGCCACCCTCGGCCCTGTGCCGGTCCTCTTCGAGTCGGCCATCGACGACCTGACCCGCTGCCGGGACGCCCGGTGCGCCCACCGCAAACGCTGCCTGCGCTGGACCGACTGCCGGGACCAGGCGGTCCGGGTGTTCGACTTCGGGAGCACCAAAGCCGCGCCGAAGTGGCCCTGCCGGTGGTTCGATACCGCCTTCAAATGAAAGCGGCCCGCCGGAACGCTCCGGCGGGCCGCCTGTTTAACGCTCCATGGCGTTTTGACCAGGTGCGTTCAGTCCCTGTTCAAAGGGCCGCGCCGCCCGCCGTTTCCGGTTGGCCACGGCTTGAGCCACCGCTTCGCGCACGAGCTGGCACACCAGCGTCAGGCCGGCCAGGCTTTCCCGGCTCGGCTCCTGCCCGACCGGCGCGGCGTTGCACGTGGCCGCGTATTCCCCCACCAGTTCCATCAGCGACGCCACCCGCGCCAGAATATCGTCGGGGTGGTCGTCGGGCGTGGCCAGGGCGCACAGCATCATGGCTATGCCCCCTCCCGGGGAGCGACGGGGCAGGCCGGGCGGCCGGCATCGAGCCGCTGGTGCTTGGGCAACGGCGCGATGAGGCCGGCATCGGCAAGCCCAAGATCGACGGCCCGCCGCAGCAGCCGCCACACGTAGTCGCGGGAGCGGTCGAGGAGCTTGGCCACGTCCTCGAACGAAAGGCCCTTGTTGCGGTAGTAGATGGCCTTCTCCAGGTCGTTGCGCTGCTCCTGGGACAGCGCCATGAAACCCGACGCGCCCTCGATCCGGGCTTCCGTCCGGGCATTTTCCATCGCCGCCCGCTCCAGGGCGTTGAAGGCTTCGATGTAGCGCAGCTTCCATTCCATCGCCCGCGCCGATGACCAGCCCATCACCAGCAGGGTGAAGGCGTCGCGGGTGAGGAGATAGGCGGGGTCCTTGCGGAGGCCGCCAGAAGCCGGGACAAGGACTTCGATATTTGCCGGCTCAAAATTGAGCCGACAAAATGATTCCGGCAACTTACCCATCAAATCGCGAATGTCCCGCAGGACGTTCTTGTGCTTGAGCCCGAAATGCTGGGCCAGTTCCAGGGACCGGACGGCCGGGCGTTCACCGGAAATGAACTCGAACGACACGGCGGGTTGTGTGGACGTGGACATGCTGCACCTCGCATAGTTTGGGGTTGGGACAAAAAAAGGCGGCATGACGCTCCCCCGCTATGCGAGCGGCCGGGGCCTCGCGGACACCCGGACGTCATGCCGCCGATATGTCGCCACCCCGCAGGGAGGTGTTTAGGCGGTCAAAACAAAAAGCCCGCTCTTTCGCCGGCCCGGGGGAGGGACGACAGAGGCGGCAGGACGCCTCGCATAGTTAGGGAATTCCTGGTTAGGAATTCCGGGAGGGGAAGTCAAGGTCATTACTTCTTTTGCCGCTTGACGAGAGCGGGGAAGCCCCCCTTCTTCGTCAACAGGAGATCGCCATCCTCCTGGAATTGCGCCACGATTTGTGTGCCGTCAGCTTGAAAGACAACCACATTGGCCATTTCCTTGACGAATGTGATCTTGCGATCAAAAAGATCCCCGAAAGCCACTCCTGAATATGTCCCCTTGTCAGTGTCTATCTCCACGGTGAAGGTATCGCTCACCCACGTCCCGTTGAGCTTCTTGTAAAGCTCCTGGGCAAAGGATGATGTTGCGCAACACGTAGTCGCCAACGCCAGACATACAGCTACTTTCTTCACGAGGCCCTCCTGTTGTGTTGATTCAGCTACCAAGTCTTACCTTTGCCCTCATACGGTACCGCCAATCCTGCATCGAGCAGCGCCCGGCACAGATTCTCTCCGTGCACATCCACATCCGCGAGCAGCCGGCCGTACTTCTCGCGGCCGACATCCCGAAGAGTGAGGTGCATGCCGGGGGCGACCCTTCCGGCGACGAACGCCTTGGCCTCCTGGGCCTTGGCCGCGATCTCGGGGCGCTTGTCGTGCAACTCCGGCGCGTCGCAATGGCGCAGTCGCACGGACTGCGCCCGGAAACACCGGGGCATGCGCCCCAGCAGGCGAACCTTAAGGGTGTCGCCGTCCACCACGCGCACCACCTTGGCCTCAAGGGAGGGACCGGGCTCCCGGGCCAGAGCCGGGCTGGCCAGGAGCGCCACGAGGCAGAGGGAAATAGGAAAGAATCGCATAGGCAAACCGTATCAAGATATGCGGCAACGCGAAAGGTCGTCGACCAGCGCCGGCTCCCGCCGGCCGACCAGAAACACCCGCCACCGGCTGTCCACGCCCTGGAACGGCTCCGTCATGGTGAACGTCTTGTCGCGCAGGGCCACGCCTTTCGGGCTGATCCGGCCGTTTGCGACAGCAACGGACGATCCCTTGGGCAGATCCGGGGCCGGCGAGGGGTCCGCGCACGGTGCAGGGGCGGGTGCCGACGACAAGGGAGGACGGCCGTCGGCCAGCCAAAACAACCAAGCCAGGATGTCGGCTTTGGTCCAAAAAACGTACCGCCGTCCGCCGGGACGTAACCAGCGCCGGCCAACCCTGGCCCGGAACTGGTCGTCTAGGCCTTCGCCACCAGGAAACATCCGGGCCGGGAACAGCTCCACGGCCACGCGACGGCGTGATTCCTCAATGATGATCCGGCATTCCGGCTTGCGTTTGTCGGCCATTTGCGCTTCCAGGCGCGCAAGTCGCGCGCGAAATTTAAGAAGAGGATTGCGCGGGATGCTGCGCAACAAGGGATGGACCAAGGAAATCGAAAAATGACTCTTTGTCCCGGCCCTTGAGCGAAAAACGAAGCTGAAACCCGCAGCATGAGCATGGAACGGACTCCAATTCCATAATGATGCAGTTGCGGCGCACCTTGTAAATCGTCCCGGCGGGTAGTTTTCCCAGCCTGTTTCCCATCTCGAAGCGGGCGCGGACATAGTTTCCGGCCCAATCCGTTTTTCGTTTCGGCGGATTCATAATCACACCAACCAGTGTTGATCGTTCTTTTTTGGGGCGTTGGCCACGGCGTCATACACGAACCGCTCTGTCATGCCCGTGGCCAGGGCCAGCACCTTGGCGTTGGTGCCGTCGTAGTGGGTGCGGATGTAGCGGACGGCAGCCCGCTTGAGCGCATATTTGGGGATGGAGAGCTGCGTGCCGCCCACGTGCAGGACGAGGCGCACGGCCACGTCCAGGCCGCACTGCTCGGCCACCAGCCCCATGTCGCCTTCCAGATCCGCCGGGATGACCGTGGCCAGGAAATCTTCCCGGCCGAGGGAGGCAGGCTTCATGTTCATCTTCATTCCCTCTTCGCTCCCATGGCCTCCAGGGCCGAAACCAGCTTTTCGACGTCCCGCTGGCCGCACCAGGCGAGCTTCGGCTTGCCGGTGATCCGCGCGACGAGTTTGTCCAGCGCCGTCTTCCGGGCGGCCTCGGTTTCCTGGCGGGAGACCTGTTTCCACAGCGCCGCGACCAGGCGCAACTGGGCGTCCGAAGCCGCCCCGGGCCGCTTCCTGGGGGCCGGCGCACCGCCTCGGGCCTGCCAGACGCCGGCCTCGATCGCCTGTTGCTCCAACTGCTCGATGCAGCAGGCCAGGGCGCGAGGGGACAAGTCCTTGGACGACGCCGCGCCGAAGCGTTCGAGCACGGCCCGATAGGTGGGCTCGTCGAGG
The DNA here is from genome assembly GCA_023399375.1 of Pseudomonadota bacterium. Lineage (GTDB taxonomy): Bacteria > Desulfobacterota > Desulfovibrionia > Desulfovibrionales > Desulfovibrionaceae > Solidesulfovibrio. Next base: position 5,161 of record JAEWPX010000120.1, read on the forward strand.
CCAAGCGCACGACGCAGGGCATGGAGCTTTTTGATCTGCTTTAATGTTGGACAATCGAGAGCTGTAAGTGGCACTTTAAATCCTCGCATCAAGTCGTTGAATAAATTGGTCAGACTTTCAAGGAAAACATATGCTTAAGAAACCGTTGTTCATCTCTCACGAAAAGTCCTTTGCTTCAAAAGCAAAAGAAGGCTTTCTTTTCTTCGAAGATCAGGAAGTTAAACTAAAGTACCTAGAATCACTAATTCATAGTATTAATCATTCGACAAAAACAACCGACCGCTTGACGCTGATATCCTATTTTTTATCCTTAATGTTCTATTTTATTGACAAAAAGTATATCAAATTTTCGGAATTTTTTGGATTTGTACAACCTGATAAAGACTTATCTGTGTCTGTGCTTCCTATCTGTGTATTTTTTTTAAATATCATTTCAATGCTATCTTTTTATTTTGCCAATAAAACGTTCAATCTAATGGATTGCTTTTTCGGAAGTTGCTACAAAGAATCAGATATAGAAAAGTTTTACATTTATTTATTAAGTTTTAGTTCATTTTCTTTTGTCAAAGATTCTTCAAGATATGCAAGGTATTCATTTTTTCACGGCACTAGAAATTATCTTATGATTTGTTTATTTGTTATTTATCTACTTGGGCCAAGCGTTTTAATTCTTAACCTATTAGATCCTGTGTTTAAAGGATTTAATTTTGATTTCTCGGAGTTTTATGCAGTAACAATTAACGGGATGATTGCATTTCTACTCGTTGCATGCTCACTTGTTGCTATCACTGTTTCGGATGTAACCGGCTCGTCACAATATTCTGATGAAAAAAAGGCTGCTCATCAGGCCCAGGCCGCCACGCCCGGACGACCGCCCCGCAAGGGGCGGTTTCGCATCAGGAAAACGCCGGCTTCGGTACGTCCTGGTTCGTAAGCCAGTCCAAGACCTCCATGGCCAGGCTGGCGCAAGGGGAGCCGTCGTCGAAAGCCTCGGCAGCTTCGTTTTGCAGCTCCATGACCTCTTCGTCGGTGCGGATGACGACGCTCACGCCGCCACCCCCTTCAGCGCATCGACCAGCGCCTTGCCGGGCTCGAACTTCACGCCCATGTGGGCGGCGATGTCGATGGCCGCGCCGGTC
>JAEWPX010000085.1 GCA_023399375.1 Pseudomonadota bacterium
TGGCGCGTCACGGAAAAGGACGGGTTTTCCGTGGTGGTGGCTAAAAGCACGATCTCGCCGGTTTCGAGCAGCGGCAGGAAGAAATCCTGCTGCGCCTTGGAAAAGCGGTGCAGCTCGTCGAGAATGAGGATTTCCTTGCCCTTGATCAGGTCGCGCAGCGCCGCAAGCCCGGCCTCGGGCGCGCTCACGCGCACGTAGGGTCGGCCCTTGGCCCGCGCCAGGATCAGCGCCAGCGTGGACTTGCCGCAGCCCGGCGGGCCGAAAAAGAGCAGGCTCGGCAGGCGCGGGCCGGCCAGGATGTTCGTCAGACGGGAAATCACGTGGGTCTGGCCGACGAATTCGTCGAGCGCCGTGGGACGGCTGCGCTCGGCCAGGGGCCGTTTCTCGTTGCCAAGCAAATCCATGCAAGCCTTCGTCGTGGTTGGTGTCGGCCGGAGAAAACGGCCGTCGGTTACTGCGCGGGCGTGGTGTCGCCGGCCCCAGGCGCGTCGCCGAGGGCGGGCATGGCCGCTGCCGCGGACTCTCCGCCGGCCGCCGCGACCTGCCCCGCCAGGGACCGGGAGCGCACGAGCAGCCGTGGCGACCCCGCCTGCGGCGTTTCCAGCACGACGTCCGCATCGCCCATGCGCCACAGGCAGACGGCGCCCCTGTCGCGGCAATAGGGCCGGCCATGGGTCGTGGTCAAGCGCTTTGCCAGGGCGTCCGCCTGTCCGGGATCGGCCAGGACAGCGGAGGCGGCGAAAAAGCGACCCTCGAAAAACCCGAGCGACACATCCACGAGCGTCGCACCGGCGAACGCGACCCCGTCGCTCTTTGCGCAGTAGGCCAGGGAACCGGCCAGGGCCTGTGGCAGCGGCACGGCCAGGGCGGCGCAGTCCGCCGGGCGCGACGCGCCGAAGGCGAGGCCGCCGAATCCCGTGACCGGCTCGGGCGCGCGCGAGCAGGCGGTGAGCGCAGCCAGGGCCAGGGCCGCAAGCAGCCGGCCCGCCCGGGGCGACGGAGTGCGCGCATCGCCCGGGCCGCGGGGAGTCCCGCGCGGGCCAGGACCGTTTTCCGGGTTACGGGAATTGTCAAGTCCCATTACATCGGACTGGAAGGGGCTGGCGCAATTCGCGGACATTTTTTTCCAAAGCATCAGTGTCGTCCTGTCATATAAAAAAATTTCTACCCAACCAACAACGATATTGGCGACTCATTATCGATCTATTTTTTAAACAAGAATACTTTACCAGTCTATTATACGGAGAATATACGAACATGCAGTGGACACTAAAGAAATATTCTCCGACTTGACCTCAGTTTTTGAGATGATAGCCTCAACAAGATCAGCATTGCTCTCTCGATTGTTCTCACCGGAACCAAGGATACGCATGGATATAATCGTTATACAAAATTTAGTGAAGATTCTCGGCGACAAGCCGGAAAAAGCGCTGCGTCAACCGCCTTGCGAGCACCAATAGCTCGTGAAAGGCTGGCCGCGCCCGGTTCATGACTAATCGTTCATGAAATGTTTTGCCTGCCGGTTAACAAAGCGTGCCATGCCGTTCGGGCATGATCCGTACACGGCGCTCGCGCCGTCCGGCAACGCGCGCCCCCATGATCCGGTCGTGGGGGCGCGCCGCGTCGGATGCGCCGCAGCCGCAGCGCCCGCAACGCCCGGAGGGTGTTCCCCACGCCGCCCGGCATCCCGTCGCCCATGAGGATACCCATGCCGTTTTTCGCACGAAAAGGCAGTTCCCGGATTTTCGTACGCCCCCGACGTCGCTCCAAGACTCTCGCGCTTACCAGCGTCCTGCTCCTGGCCGGCGTGTCCGCTGCGTACCTGCTGCCGGGCTTCTTCGCCGCCAGGCAACAGGTCGCCCTGCCCCACGCCGCCTGCCCGCCCTGGGCCGAGGGGCTCTGCGAGCCCCTGACCAATCTCTTTGCGCAGGTGACCGAGACGCCGAGCGAAGATCCCTCCGTGGAAATCCTCTCCGGCGCGATCAAGCCCGGCCAGACGCTCGGCGGCATCCTCGGCGGCTACGTGGACGCCGGGACCCTCGCCGCCTTGCCCGTGCCGGACGATTTCGCCTTCGAGGACATCCAGTCCGGCCAGGCGTACCGCATGACGTTGCGCGACCGGGAATTCGTTTCCTTCGAATACGATATCAGCCCCACGGAGACCCTGGTCATCGACGGCGCGGACGGCGAACTGGCCGCCCGGGTCGAGACCAAGCCAAGCGAAGTGCGCCGGGAAGTCTTGGCCGGCGTCGTCGATTCGAGCCTGTTCCAGGCCGTCGAAGCCGCGGGCGGCGACGCCGAGACCGCAACGGCCCTGGCCGACGTCTTCGCCTCGGACATCGACTTCTGCAGCGACGTGCAGCCGGGCGACAGTTTCCGGGCCGTCGTCGAAAAGCGCTACGTGGAAGGGAAATACATCGGCACGGGCAGGGTGCTGGCCGCGCGCTTCGTCAACCAGGGCAAGACGCATGAGGGCTTCGCCCTGCTCGACGCCAAGGGCGGACTCGCCTACTGCGACGCCGAGGGCAGGCCGCTGCGCAAGATGTTCCTGCGCGCGCCGCTTTCCTTTATGCGCATCACATCGCGCTTCACGGGCTCGCGCCTGCACCCCCTCCTCAACGTGCGCAAGGCCCACTACGGCGTGGACTACGCCGCGCCGACCGGCACGCCGGTCTGGAGCGTGGGCGCGGGCGTGGTGGTCGAGCGCGGCCGCAACCACGCCGCCGGCAACTACGTCACCGTTCGCCACGGCAAGACCTGGGTCACGCGCTACAACCACCTGAGCCGCTTCGCCAATGGCATGGACAAGGGAACGCGCGTGGACCAGGGGCAGGTCATCGGCTACGTGGGCCAGACCGGCTACGCCACCGGGCCGCACCTGGATTTCCGCATCTACAAGGACGGCACGCCGGTCAACGCCCTGGCCAATCCGCAAATGGCCGCCGATCCGCTGCCGGCGGCCAAGCTCGCCCGGTTCAAGCGCGAGGCCGCCCGCCTGGCCGCGCTCATGGACGGCAGCGGGCGGAGCAGGGACTTTGCCGACCGCGAGCCGTCCGCTTCGGGCCGGCTTCAGTAGGACAGACGCTCGAGGATCACGTTGCTGACGAGAAAGCCGTTTTTGGTCAGGCGCAGATGCCCGGCGCTTAGGCGGATGAGGTCGTTTTGGCGCAGCGCCGTGACGAGCCCTTCGTTGTCCTTGATGAAGTCGCGGCCCGTAGCCTTGCGGTAGGCGGCCAGGCGCAGGCCCTTGGTCGTGCGCAGGGAGAGCATCACCATCTCGCGCGCCTTTTCCTCGTCGCTCAAGGCCTCGCCGCCCTGGCCGGCCTTCCCGGCGCGCACGCCCGCGATCCATTCCTTGAGGTCGCCGGGATTGCCGAAGCGCACCCCGGCCAGGGTCGAGACCGCGGCCGGACCAAGGCCAAGGTAGTCCCTGCCTTCCCAATAGCCGGAGTTATGGCGGCTGACGAAGCCCATGCGCGCGAAATTCGACACCTCGTATTGCAGGTAGCCCATCTCTTCCAGGAACTCGGCCCCGCGCACGTACATGCGCCCCTGCTCGGCTTCGGCGGGGAGTTCCACGCCGCCCGCGGCCACGTCCGCGGCCAGGGGCGTGCCCTCCTCCACGGTCAGGCCGTAGCAGGAGAGGTGCTCCGGACGCAGGCGCACCGCGGCCTTGAGCGTCTCCAGCCACACGGCCTCGCGCTGGCCGGGCAGGCCCCAGATGAAATCCAGGCTGATGTTGGCAAACCCGACCTGCCGCGCCAGCGTGTAGGCGGCTACGGCCTGCGCCGCGTCATGGGGCCGGCCGAGGAAACGCAGGTCGGCGTCGACGAGGCTTTGCACGCCAAGGCTCAGGCGGTTGACGCCGTACCTCTGAAGCGACTTGAGGTAATGCCCGTCCAGGGCCGAGTCGGGATTGGCCTCGAAGGTCCATTCGACCGTGGCGTCGCAGTCGAAATGGCGGCGCAGTTCGGGCATGATGCGGCTGAGCGCCCAGGGAGGGAGCAGGCTCGGCGTGCCGCCCCCAAAATAGATCGTCTCCAGCTTCGGCCGACCGAGCTTCTTGCCCCAAAGCCGCATCTCCGCGCAAAGCGAGGCGGTATAGGCCTCGACTTCGCCCATGTCGAAGGGCCGGGACACGAAGGAGCAATACCGGCACTTGCCTCGACAAAAGGGAACGTGGATGTAAAGGAGCATGCCCGTTTCCGCCGCCATGCCGCCGATGCGCGCAAGGCCGCGCCACGGGGCGCTCCCGAAGCGTGCGCCGCCCCGAAAGAGCCCGTTGCGCGGCCGGATTGCGGCCAGGCCAGCCGCCCGAAGCCCCGTGCCGCGTTCCCGGAATCCGCGCTACGGATTCCGAGAACAACACACTGCAATAAAAAACTTGTCCGTGAAAAAAGTCAGCATGTTTTCACAAAACGCCACATCAGTGCTTGGCATGGGCGCAGGGACCGGCGTGGCCCTCGTGGCTGCCCTGGCTCTCGTAATCGGTCAGGTAATCCAAGAGCTTCTTCGTCTTGGCCGCGTTGCCTTCGTCGCCAAGCTGTTCGAAAAGCGCGATGGCGCGGGCGTACCAGACCTTGGCCGCCTCGAGGTCGCCCTGCAAATTGGCGGTCAGGCCCATCTGGTGGGTGGTCTTGGCCTCGCCCACGGTGTTGCCGTGCTTTTCCTCGAGGGCAAGGGCCTTGTCGTACCAGGATTTGGCCGTCTCGTAGTCCTCGGCCAGCTGCGCCACCACGCCGAGTTGGTGGCTGGTCACGGTCATGCCGCCGTCGAGGCCCTCTTTTTCGCTGATGGCCAGGGATTTCTCCAGCCACTGTTTAGCCGCGACGAGGTCGCCGGATTCCTGGGCGGTCAGCCCCAGGTTGTGCTGCGTCATGGCCTGGCCCACGGCGTCGCCGCCGGCCGAGAACGCTTCCAGGGCCTTGAGGAAGCCTTCTCTGGCCGCGTCCAGCTCCTTGCGTTCCATGGCCTCCAGGGCAGCCTGGTGCAGGGCTTCGGCCTGGGTAAGGGCCGTCGTGTCGTCTTGGGGGGTCTGCATGCGTGTCCTCCGGGTCGCCGGTTGGGGCGCGCCGCGCCGGCCGGCCGTTTGGCGGCGAAACACGCCGCACGGCCTGGGTGACGCGCTTTGGCGTCCGGGTCAAGGCTTTTCGGAGTCGTCACAGGCGGTTTCCGGGCCGCTTTTGGCCGGGCGCAGGCAATCGAGCACGCGCTTTTCGGCAGCGGCAAACGCGGCGTCGGCGAGGGCCGGCGCCGCCTCGCGTTCCACGTAATGGATGGCCCCGCACGGACACATGGCCACGCAGGCCGGTTCCTGACCCATCTGCCTTCTCGCGGCGCACAGGTCGCACTTGACGATCATGACGCCTTTGTCGGTCTCGAAAATGGCCATGTACGGGCAGGCAAGCATGCACTGGCGCGATTCGCAGCCGCGGCAAAGCATAGGCTGAAGCACCATGGCCCCGTCCACGTCGCGGCGAATCGCCCCGCGCTTGCAGACCTTGGCGCAGTTGGGCTGCTCGCAATGCCTGCAGTACAGCGGGGCCATGAGCCCCGAGGCGGCGCGGATCATGTGGATGCGCGGCACGTCGTGCACGAACCGGCACACGTACTCGCACGTCTCACAGCCGATGCATTTGGAATAATCGATGCAAAGCGTCTTCCGCTTTTCCAGGTTCTCCATGGCGGTCTTCCTTGCGACTGCTACAGGCCGCGCACCCGGGGCGCGTCCTTGAAGGGACCGCCGGGAAAGCGGTCGGCCTCGCGGCTGATGAGTTCGTCGCCGGCAAATTCCGTCTGGCGGTTCTCGGCCTTGAGCTCCAGCCAGTTGCCGAGCGAACGCGCGGCGCGCAGCCCGGAATAGACGGCCTTGCCGATCTTGCTCGGGCCGGTCAGCGCATCGCCGGCCACGAACACGTTCTCGATGGCCGTCATGTTGAGCCAGCGCACCTCGCCCTTGCGCACGGATTCGAGCCCGAGCTCCTTGGCGAAAGGCGGCGTCGCCACCTCGCCGATGGCCGTGACCACGATATCGGCGGGCAGGGACTTTAGCGCCTCGCCCGAGGCGTCGCGGCGGCGGAATTCGATGCCTGCGACACGCTCTTCGCCGAGAATGCGCGTCGGCGCGCAGCCTTCGTGCCAACGCACGCCCGAGGCCTCGAGGCGCTCGATCTCGAGGCTGCCGCACGGCGCTTCGGTCCGGGTGCGGCGGTAGAGCATGTCCACGCCCGCCGCGCCAAGGGCCACGGCCCCATGCGCCACGTCCACGGCCGAATGTCCCGCGCCGATGACCGTGATCCGCTTGCCGGCCACGTCCGGGGCCTTGACCCCGGGGGCGCAGTAGTGGGCCGCGCGGATGGGGAAGAGGAACTCCAGGCCCGAGAAGACGCCGGCAAGCGCCTCGCCCGGGATGTCCAGCCGGCGCGAACGCCAGGAGCCCGTGGCGATCATGATGGCGTCGTGCTTCTTGACCATATCCCCCAGCCCCTTGACCTCGTTGCAGAAATGGTCGCCCTCTTCCTCGAACAGCGGCGCGCTGCAACAGATCTTGGTATGGGTGTGGAAGACCACGCCGTAGCGGCGGGCCAGGCGCAGCGTGCCGGCCTCGATGCGCTCGCGCGGGATGCGGTGCCCCGGAATGCCGAAGAGCATGAGCCCGCCGGGTTTGGGCATCTTGTCGTAAACCTCCACGGCGTGCCCCAGGCACGACAGGTAGCCGGCCGCGGCGAGCCCGGACGGGCCCGCGCCGACGATGCCGACCGACGCGCCGCTCGGCGGGGGTGGCTCGTCGCACAGGAAATTGAAATTCATGGCCTCCATGGCGACCTCCGGTTTGGCCAGAGCCTACGCCAAAGCCCGCGCCGGCTCAACGCCCGGGTGACTTTCCCCGGGCTTTGTGCCACCACCGTGCCCCTTATGAACACGAAAACGCGTATGACGGGCGTCTATTGCAAACTGGTGGGCTCGGCCGTGCTCTGGGGCGGCACCTGGGTCGCCGGGCGCATCCTCAGCCAATACATGGGGCCGTTCTCGGCGGCGTTTCTGCGCTTCGCCCTGGCCTCGGCCTTTCTCGTCTTTCTCACGGCCCGGCTGGAAGGGGGCGTGCCGCGCCTGACGCGGGCCAATTTCCCCTGGCTGCTGGCGCTCGCCGCCACGGGCATCTTCGCCTACAACGCGCTGTTTTTCGCCGGCCTGCGCACGGTCCCGGCCGGGCGCGCGGCGCTGATCGTCGCGGCCATCCCGGCCGTGGTCGCCCTGTTCTCGTCGCTGCTGTTCAAGGAACGCTTCGGGGCGCCGAAGGCCGCGGGGCTTGCCCTGTCCTTTTGCGGCGTGGGACTCATCGTCAGCGGCGGCGATCCGGGCCGGGTGCTGGCCGAGGGGCTCTCCACCGGGGATCTCTACATTTTCGGCTGCGTGCTCACCTGGGCGGCCTACACGCTGCTCGGCAAGAAGGCCATGGAGCGCGTGGCCCCGTACGGCGCGGTGACTTGGTCGTGCATCCTGGGCGCGCTCATGTTGCTGCCCCCGGCCCTGGCCACGGGCCTCGTCCGCGAGGCGGCGCAGGCTGGCCCCGTGGCCTGGGGCTGCCTGCTCTTTTTCGGCATCCTGGCCACGGGATTCGGGTTCTCCTGGTATTACGAGGGCGTGCAGGCCATCGGCCCGACCAGGGCCGGGGTGTTCATCAATCTCGTGCCCGTCACGGCCGTTTTTCTCGGCTGGCTGCTCCTTGACGAAGCGCTTTCCGCAACCTTGGCCGGCGGAGGATTGTGCGTGCTGGCCGGGGTTTGGCTGACCAACCGCCGCGGGCGGGCTTTGGAAAGCCGATAACGGTCTTGCGCTTCCTCTGCCGAGAGGCTAGACCAACACCAATTTCCGCGCCTGGAGCCCATTCATGGAGATGCCCGCAACCCCGGCAACCGTGCTGGTGGTCGACGACGCGCCATCCAATCTGGCCATTTTGACCGAAACGCTTCGCGGCGAATTCGACGTGCGCATCGCCACGAGCGGAGCGGAAGCCTTGCGTCTGGTGGACGCCTCGCCGCCGGACCTGATCCTGCTCGACATCCTCATGCCCGACATGGACGGCTACGAGGTCTGCCGCCGCCTCAAGACGGATTACGCCACGCGCAACATTCCGATCATTTTCCTCACGGCGAAAAACGAGGTGGCCGACGAGACGCAAGGGCTGTCGCTCGGCGCGGTGGACTACATCACCAAGCCCGTAACCGTGCCCATCGTCCAGGCCCGGGTGCGCGCCCACGTGGAACTCAAGCGCCGGGGCGACCTGCTCGAAAACCTGTCCATGCGCGACGGCCTCACCGGCATCGCCAACCGCCGCCGCTTCGACGAGTGCCTGGAACGCGCCTGGCGGCACGGCATGCGTTGCGCCACGCCGCTTTCCGTCATCATGGCCGACATCGACGACTTCAAGGCCTACAACGACGCCTACGGCCACATGGCTGGCGACATCTGCCTCAAAAACGTCGCCAGGGCCCTGGCCGGGGTCTTGCGCCGGCCGGGCGACCTGGCCGCGCGTTTCGGCGGCGAAGAATTCGCCATGGTGCTCGAAGACACCAGCCTCTCCGGCGCGAGACACCTCGCCGAGGCCATGCGCCTGACCGTGCGCGCCCTGGACATGGCGCACGCCGGCTCCCGGGCCGCGCCGATCGTCACGGTGAGCCTCGGCGTCGCCAGCGTCGTGCCCGTGGGGGCCCTTTCGCCCGATGCGCTCCTGTGCAGCGCCGACCGCATGCTCTACCAGGCCAAGCAGGCCGGTCGCGACCGCGTCGTGGCCGACTGCCTGCCCCTGGCCTGTTGATCCCCCCACCCCCGCGCGCCGCGCCTGCCGGCCTTGATCGGCTGCGCCAACTCTGCTATCCGGTTACGGTTCCACCGCGCCGCAGCGACACCCCGCGCCGGATGTTTCCGGCGTCGTCGGATTACGGCCCTGGCCCCGCACCGTCACCTCAACCCGGGAGCGTCTCATGCGCAAGCGTCTTGGCCTTCTTCTGGCCGCCCTGGCCGTCTTTGTCCTGTGCTGCGGCAGCTTGGCCGCCGCCGAGGAGAAAGTCTACGTCAACGGCATCGACTTCGGCTTTCCGCCCTTCGGCTTCGTGGACAAGGACGGCAAGCCCACGGGCTTCGACGTCGAGTCCCTGGACTGGATCGCCAAGAAAATGGGCTTCAAAGTCAAGCACCAGCCCATGGACTGGGACGGCATCATTCCCGCCCTGCTGGCCAAGAAGATCGACATCATCGCCTCGGGCATGAGCGCCACGGCCGAGCGCGCCCAGAAGGTCGATTTCTCCATCCCCTACTACGAAGTCACGCAGGTGCTCGTGGTGCCGGACAAGGAGAAGACCCCTCTGGCCGACCTGCTCAAGTCCGGCAAGAAGATCGGCGTCCAGCGCGGCACGGTCACGGCCAAGCTGCTCGAGGAACTGGTCACCAAGCCCGGCTACAAGTTCGAGGTCGTGCCCTACGACTCCACGGACCTGTCCATGGAAGACCTCAAGATCGGCCGCATCGCAGGTTCCGGCATGGACAGCACCATCGCCAAGGAAGTCATGAAGAATCCCGGCTTCAAGGTCGCCGGCACCTTCGACGCCGCGCCCGAGAAGTACGGCTATGCCATGCGCAAGGAAGACAAGGAATTCCAGGACAAGGTCAACAAGGGGCTCAAGCTCCTCATGGCCGACCCCTACTGGAACGACCTCAAGGCCAAGTACGGCCTGTAGTCCCCCGACCCCGTGCCTTCCGGGCCGCCCTCGCGCCGCCCGGAAGGCGCTGGCCCGCCCGGACGCGATTCATGGAAGGATTTATAAAGGCCGCGCAGGCCTCCTTGGACGCCCTGCCCTACATTTTGGGAGGACTGTGGTGGACGGCGGGACTCATCCTCGGGGCCATGGCCCTGGGGCTTTTGCTCGGCATCCCCCTGGCCGTGGTCCATGTCTACGGCGGCCGGTTTAGCCGGCGGTGCGTCGCGACCTATGTCTGGCTTTTTCGCGGCATCCCCATCCTGGTGCAGCTCTATCTCTTCTATTTCGGCATCATGGCCTATTTGAGCGAGATTCCGGCCCTGTCGTTTCTGCCACTGTCCTCGGGATTTTTCTCCGCAGTGGTCGTGCTCGGCCTCACCAGCGCCGCCTACCAGTCGCAGATTTTCCGCGGCGCCATGCAGAGCCTGCCCGCCGGCCAGCTCAAAGCCGCACGGGCGCTGGGCTTAAGCGACTCCCAGGCCATCCGCGCCATCATCCTGCCCCAGGCGCTGCGCCTGTCCATCCCGGCCTGGTCCAACGAATATTCCATCCTGCTCAAGGACTCCGCTTTGGCCTTCACCATCGGCGTCCTCGAAGTCATGTCGCGCACGCGCTCCGTGGCGGCGACAACGCACCAGCCGCTGCCGCTGTCCATTCTGGCCGGCGCGCTCTTTTTCTTTCTGACCTGGGCCGGCATCAAGGCCCTCAAACGCCTGGAAGCCAAGGTGCGCATCCCCGGATACGCGCACCAGGGAACGCTGTAGCATGGACCATCCGGCCATTTTGGACGTCGCCAACATCGTTAAGACCATCGGCGGCCAGCGCATCCTCGACGATGTCTCCTTTTCCGTCAAAAAAGGCGGGCTCAAGGTACTGATCGGCCCGTCCGGGGCCGGCAAGTCCACCCTGCTCTCCTGCATCAATTTTCTTTCGCCGCCCGATTCCGGCACGATTTCCCTGGACGGCAAAGCCGTCAACGGCAAGAGCAAAAAGGAACTGCTCGCCCTGCGCCAACAGGTTGGCATGATCTTCCAGGATTTCAACCTGTTCGACCACCTCACCGCCATGGAGAACGTGCGTGTGGCGCTTATCAAGGTCAAGGGCCTGGACAAGCGCGCCGCCACCAACCGGGCCATGGAAGAGCTCGCCCGCGTCGGCTTGGCCGACAAACCGGGGCTCTACCCCGCCCAGCTCTCCGGCGGCCAGAAGCAGCGGGTGTCCGTGGCTCGGGCCCTGGCGCTCGACCCCAAGGTGTTGCTCCTCGACGAGCCCACCTCGGCGCTCGACCCGGAGCTCATCGGCGAGGTGCTCACCGTCATCCGTGACCTGGCCGACGAGGGCATGACCATGGTCATGGCCACGCACCAGATCAGCTTTTCGGCGTCCCTGGCCGACGAATTCCTGTTCATGGAAAAGGGGCGCATCGTGGAGCGCGGCGCGCCGGCCGTGCTGCTTTCCCGCAATTCCGGCAGCCGCACCCAGTCCTTTTGCGCCAAGCTCAGCGAGCTGGCCGGCGACGCCACGTGCGAAATCGCCTCCTAGCGTCACGGCATGGACAGCTTTTTCGAATTCGCGACAACGCGCATCATCCCCGCCCTCGACGCCGGGCTCTGGACGAGCATCCTGCTCATCATCCCCTCGTCGCTGCTGGGCGTGGCCATCGGCGTGACCGTGGGCACGGCCCGGGTCTACGCGCCGCGTCCCGTGGTGCGGGTCCTCGACTGGTACGTCTCGCTTTTTCGCGGCACGCCGCTCGTGGTGCAGCTCTACTTCTGGTACTTCGCCCTGCCCTACGTCGCCGTCGGCGACTTCCGGCTCATCCTCTCGCCCATGTGGTCGGCCATCGTCGGCTTTGCGCTGTGCAGCGGCGCCTACCAGTCCGAATACATCCGGGGGGGCCTGCTTTCCATCAAGCGGGGGCAGCTGCGCGCCGCGCAGGCGCTCGGCATGACGCCGTTTACCACCATCACCGCGGTGGTCCTGCCGCAAGCCTTCCGCCGCGCGCTGCCGGGCTGCGGCAACGAGATCATCTACCTCATCAAGTACTCTTCGCTCGCTTCCATCATCACGGTCAGCGACCTCACGGGGATGGGCCGAAGCCTGGCCAAGGCCACCTTCCGCAACACGGAAGTCTTCATCGTGGTCGGGCTCTACTACCTGGCGCTCGTGACCGTGGCCACGTTCGTCCTGCGCGCCGTGGAGAAGCGGCTGGAGTTGCCGGGCTTCGAAACAAAGAAGGATTAGCGCTGCGATTTTAAAAAAATACGTCAGTATTTTTTTAATAATAGTTCTTCAACGGTGTTGCCCGCCTAAACAGTATTTCCTTCATTCAAGGAGGCGACACGAGTCATGGACGCGAGCCTGCTTGCCGCCCTGGCCCGGGAACTAGGGCCGGGCTTTCGCACGGACGCCGCCGGCCGCGACGCGGCCGCGACCGACGATTCGGGTCTTGTCTTCCGCCCGGACGCCGTCTTTTTCCCGAAAGACGCCGATGAAATCAGCCGGCTTATGCGTCTGGCCCATATGCACAGCTTTCCCGTCACCCCGCGCGGGGCCGGTACGGGGCTTTGCGGCGGCTGCCTGCCGGCGCGCGGCGGCGTCGCGGTTGCGACCACGGCCATGGACCGCATCCTGTCAATCGACACGGTCAACGGCGTGGCCGTGGTCGAGCCCGGCGTCGTCACCAAGACCCTGCGCGACGCGGCCGCGGCCAAGGGGCTTTTCTATCCGCCCGATCCCGCGAGCTACGCCACCTGCACGCTCGGCGGCAACGCCGCGACCAACGCCGGCGGACCGGCCTGCGTCAAATACGGCGTCACGCGCGACTACGTCCTCGGCCTGACCGCCGTGTTGCCTAACGGCGAGCGCCTCAAGACGGGCGTGGCCACGCGCAAGGGCGTTGTGGGCTACGACCTGGCCGGGCTTTTCGTCGGCAGCGAAGGCACGCTCGGGATCATCACGGAACTGACGCTCAAGCTCATTCCGCTTCCGCGCACGGTGCGCACCATGCTTGCGCTTTTCGCCGACGCCCGCGCGGCCGTGGCCGCCGTGTCGGCGATCATGACCGGCGGCGTGTGCCCTTCGGCGGTGGAATTCATGGACCGGGCCTGCCTCGGGCTCGTGGAAGAACTGTTGCCCTTCGCCTTGCCCGGCCGGGACGCGGCGCTTCTGCTCCTTGAGGTGGACGGCGACACGGACGCCACGGCGCGGGACATCCGGCGCGTGGCGGGCATCTGCCGCGACGCCGGGGCGCTCGAAGTCCTGCCCGCCGACGACGCGGCGAGGCGCGAGGCGCTGTGGGACATCCGCCGCCAGACCTCCACGCGCATCCACGAAAGCGCGCCGGTGTACCTGTCCGAGGACACGGTGGTGCCCATCGCGCGCATCCCGGACCTCATCGCCGCCCTGCCCGGGCTCGCCGCGCGTTTCGGCATGGCGGTCTACGCCTTCGGCCATGCCGGCGACGGCAACATCCACGTCAACATCACGGGCAAGGAAGGCAGCCGCGAACGCGGCCACGAACTGGTCCGCACACTGGTCGAGACGGTGCTTGCTCTCGGCGGCACCATGTCCGGCGAGCACGGCGTGGGCCTGACCAAGCAGCCCTTCATCGGCATGGAACTCTCGCCCCGCTCCCTGGCCTTGCAGCAAGGCCTCAAGGACCTTTTCGATCCCAAAGGGATCCTGAATCCGGGGAAAGTTCTTCCATAACCCCTCTTCCACACACAAAAAAAACGCCCGCAGCCGAAGCCGCGGGCGTTTGATTTCTCCGTCCAGCGTGGTTCCGAGGGGCTCTCGTCCCCCCGGCCGCTGGAGGCCTCTCTTTCCTTATTCCCCCACTGCCGCCTCGTCGCGCGCCATCCGCTGCAACCGCGCCAGCAGATCGATGCGGAAGTCCTTGCGGTCGAAGCTCACCATGTAGGGGTTGTCGGAAAATTGCAGCGAATCCACCGGGCAGGTTTTGGCGCATTGGCCGCACAGGCTGCATAGGGAGAAATCCACGACAAATTCGCCCGGCGTCTTGCTGCCCTTTTGCGGTGCCGGACCCATCTTGACCGGGCCTTCCTCGCCTTCCTTGGCCGCGATAGGGCAGAGGATGGTGATGCAGTTGGACGGGCAGGCCTTCACACACGCGCCGCAGGCCACGCAACGCGGCACGGCCGGGTCCTCGTCCTTGCCGATCAGCTCCACATGGCCGCGGTAGGTGACGAGGTTGTCCCGCTCCACCTCTTCCATGGGATAGATGACCGTCACGCCAGGCTGCGTAAGCGCCTTGCCTGTGACGCCAAGGCCGATGACGAGGCTTTTGAGCCCAGTGTAGGCTTCTTCGATGAGTTGCGAAACCGACATGTCAGCCTCCGAATCCGGCCACGATCACGGCCAGGGCAAGGTCAAGCAGCGCCAGGGGCGTGAGCCACTTCCAGCTGAGGTTGAGCAGCTGATCGAAGCGCACGCGGGGATACGTCCAGCGCAGCCAGATGATGAAGAAGAGGATGCAGTAGATCTTGACCAGAAACCACCAGACGCCGGGCAGGAACGGCCCCTGCCAGCCGCCGAGGAACAGCGCCGCGGCCACGCCCGAGACGATGATCATGTTGGCGTATTCGGCCAGGAAAAAGAGGCCGAAGCCCATGCCCGAGTACTCGGTATGAAACCCTGCCGTCAGTTCGGACTCGGCCTCTGGCAGGTCGAAGGGGGCGCGGTTGGTCTCGGCCACGGCGCAGACCAGGAAGATGAAAAACGCCAGCGGGTTTTTCACGCCGTACCACTGCCAGGGCCAGCCGCCCTGCTGGGCGGAGATCTGAAAGAGGTCGAGGGACCCGGCCGTGATGGCGACGGCCATGACGGAGAGCAGCAGCGGCACTTCGTAGGCCACGGACTGGGCCACGGAGCGGGCAGCGCCTAAAAGGCCCCATTTGTTGTTGGAACCCCAGCCGGCGAGGATCAGCGACAGCACGCCGAGGCCGGAAAAGGCGAGGATCAGCACCAGACCGGTGTTCATGGGAATCATCGCCATGTCCGGTCCCCAGGGCAGCGGCAGCATGCACACCGTCACCGGCGCGAAGGCCAAAAGCGGCGCGAGCCAGAACAGGGCCTTGTCGCTGCCGAACGGGGCGACGAGCTGCTTGCCGATGAGCTTGACCGCATCCACCAGGGGCTGGAGCAGGCCGTGCGGCCCGACGTGCAGCGGCCCGGGGCGCAGCTGGCAATGGCCGGCCACCTTGCGCTCGACCCAGACCAGGACGAGGCCGTTTAGGCCCACGAAGGCGAAGATGCACAGGAGCCCGATCACCAGGCGCGTAAGCGGATAATCCAGGCTTAAAAGCTGTTCCAGGTTCATCGGTCGATCTCCGGGATGACGAGGTCCAGGCTGCCCAGGATGGACACGGCGTCGGCGAGAAGGGTCCCGCGCGCCAAATCGCAAAAAACGCTCAAGTTGGAGAATCCCGGGGCGCGCAGCTTGACCCGGTAGGGTTTGGGGCCGCCGTCGGAACGCACGTGGATGAGGATCTTGCCGCGCGCGCCTTCCACGGCGTAGCAGGCCTCGCCCTTGGGCGGCTTGACGGTCTTGCCGACCTTGGCCTGGATCGGACCTTCGGGAAGGCCCTGCACGGCCTGGTCGATGATGTCGCAGCTCGTGGCGAGCTCGTCCATGCGCACCATGTAGCGGGCCATGGCGTCGCCTTCGTTGTAGGCCGGTATGCGGAAGTCGAAGCGGTTGTAGACGCCGTAGGGCTCGGCGCGGCGGGTGTCCACGGGCGCGCCCGATCCCCGGATGCACGGCCCGGTCGCGCCGTAACGCCGCGCCAGCTCCACGTCCATCACGCCGATGCCTTCGCAGCGACCGCGCAGGATCACGTTGTCCGTGACCAGGTCGCGGTACATGGGCAGGCGCGAGCGCAGGTGGCGGGTGAACGCCAGGCAGCGCGAGGCGAAGTCCGCGGGCACGTCGCCGTAGACGCCGCCGATGGTGAAGTAGGAATAGGTCAGGCGCGAGCCGGTGACGGCCTGGAGGATGTCGAGGATGATCTCGCGGTCGTCGAAGGCGTACATGATGGGCGTGAACGCGCCGAGGTCGAGCAGGTACGCCCCCCACCAGAGCAGGTGGGAGCTGATGCGGTTGAGCTCGGTGACGGCCACGCGGACGTACTCGGCCCGCTCGGGGACCTCGACGCCCATGAGCCGCTCCACCGCGCCGGCGTAGGCCCAGTTCCAGGCCATGGCGTGCAGGTAGTCCACGCGGCCCATGTTGGGCATGAACTGCATGTAGGTCTTCTGCTCCGCCATCCACTCGTGCATGCGGTGGATGTAGCCGAGCACGGGCTCGGCGCGCAGGATGTATTCGCCGTCGAGCTCGAGCATGATGCGCAGCACGCCGTGGGTGGACGGGTGCTGGGGCCCCATGCTGAGGATCAGCTTGTCGTCGGTTGGCCCCGGCTCGAAGCGGGCCGAAGCGAGGTCGCCCCGAAGGGCCGTCGGATCGAAGGCTTGCATGATTCCTCCTTGGCCCTACGCGTCTTTGGGAGCGGCGGGAGCGGCCTTGGCCACCGGCTTGGGTTTGGCCTTGGGCTCGGGTTCCGGCTCGGCCAGCCCGCAGTCCACGAGGTAGGTCAGCGGCACGAGGTCGGCTAAGGACTTGCGCGCCTTGGCGTCCTTTATAAGCGGATGGCCCTCGAAGTCCTCGGGCAACAGCAGGTTGTAGAGGTTCGGGTGGCCGGTAAAGTCGATGCCGTAGAAGTCGTAGCATTCCCGCTCGTGCCAGTCCGCGCCGGGATAGATGTCGCTTACGGTCGGCACGCGGGGCGCGTCGTGGGGCACGGTCAGGCGCAGGACCACGCGGTTGGCGCCGTCGAGGAGGCTCAAGTGGTAGGCCACTTCGAAGCCCTCCTCCAGGTCCGAGGCCATGACGTCCTCCAGGAGGTAGCCTTCCTTGTCCATGACGGCCACGGCGTCGTGGATGGTCTCGGGCGTGAGCGTCACGGACGCCACGCAGCCCGTGGCGGCATGATCGAGAGGCGCGGAACAGGCCGCGCCGAGTTTGGCCACGCATTCGGGAATCATTTCTGGCCTCCCTGGGGTACCTGCCACCAGCGCTTGCCGGTGATTTTCTGCTGCAGCGCGAACAGCCCCTCAAGCAGTCCCTCGGGCCGCGGCGGGCAGCCGGGCACGTAGACGTCCACCGGGATGAGGGTGTCCACGCCCTGGACCACGCCGTACTGGCCCTCGATGTTGAAGGGGCCGCCGGAGATGGCGCAGTTGCCGAGCGCCATCACGTAGCGCGGGGCCGGCATCTGCTCGTAGAGCCGCACCACGGCAGGGGCGATCTTCTTGTTCACCGTGCCGGCCACGATCATGAGGTCGGACTGGCGCGGCGAGGGCCGGAACACTTCCGCGCCGAAGCGGGCGATGTCGAAGCGCGCCATGCCCACGGCCATCATCTCGATGGCGCAGCAGGCCAGACCGAAGGTCATGGGCCAGATGGACATGGCCCGGCAGACGTCCACGAGCTTCTGGACGGCCGGGGTGGCCACAAGGGCCGGATCGACCGTATTTACGGCCGGGGCGCAACCTGGATTCTGCGGGGCCATGTGAACACTCCCTTGCGCATGAAGTAGATGATGGCGGCGGCGAGCACCGCGATGAAAACCAACAGCTTGACGGCGGCTTCCAGACCCTGCGGCTTGGCGTAGAGGGCCGCGACCGGGAACAGGTAGAGAATGTCCACCTCGAAGGCCAGGAATATCAGGGCGTAGAAGTAGTAGTTGATGCCGAACTTGACCCAGGTGCGGCCGTGCGTGGGCACGCCGCACTCGTAGGTGGCGCCCATCGCGCCGCCGCGAGCCTTGGGCGCGAGAAAGAGCGAACCCAGCAGCGGCCCGGCCCCGAAGAGCACCCCGCCCAGGAAAAAGAGCAGTATCGCTGCCTGTAACCAGGTAAAGACCATATGTCTTTCCCTCCTCCCTTGCGATGACGCGCCCCGCTAGGGGTGCAGTTGGGTTCCGGCCATGGCCGCCAAGTCGTAAAGCGGCGCGGGCAGGATGCCGAGCAGCAGCACCAGCGCCGCGAGCACGCCGCCGAAGACCAGCGAACCGCGCGACACGGCCAGGGCCGGGGCATCGGACTCTCCGGTGTAGGCGTGGCGCACGAGGCTCAGATAATAGTAGATGGAGATGGCCGTATTGAGCACGGCCACGATGACCAGCCAGTGGTAGCCCTGATCCCAGGCCGCCGAGAGCAGGAACAGCTTGCCGGTGAAGCCGGCGGTCGGCGGCAGACCGACCAGGGCGAACGCGGCTACGGCCAGGATCATGGCCAGACCCGGCGCACGCTTATAGAGCCCGTCGAGGTCGTCGAGGCTCGGATTCTCGCCGCCGACGGACATGGTGCAGACCACGTAGAAGGCGGCGAGGTTCATGAGGATGTAGGCCAGGCTGTAAAAAGCCGCGGCCGAAAGCCCGGCCGCGGAACCGGCGGCGAGGCCGAGCATCACGTAGCCGGCGTGGGCCACGGACGAGAAGCCGAGCAGGCGCTTGACGTCGCGCTGCACGAGGGCTGCGAGGTTGCCGGCGGTCATGGACACGGCTCCGAGCACGGCCAGGATGTTGGTCACTTCCATGTGCGGCGCAAAAAGCGCCGCCAGGCGCACGAGCACCACCACCGCGCCGAGCTTGGGAATGGTGGCCACGTAGGCCGCGGTCTCGTTTTTCGCGCCCTGGTAGACGTCAGGGCACCAGAAGTGGAACGGAAACAGCGCCAGCTTGTAGAAGAAGCCGGCCAGGAAGAGCGTCAGGCCAAGGACGGCCAGGGGCGCGTCGGCGAAGCTCCATGAGGAGGCGGCAAGCGCGGCGATGTAGGTCGTGTGCTTGGCGGCCATGATGTAGGAGAGGCCGAAGAGCGCCAGGGCGGTCACGGCCGCGCCGAAGAGGATGTACTTGATGCCCGCTTCGGCGGCGCGGCGGTCCTGGCCGCGCAGGGGGATCAGCGCGTAGAGGCTGTACGAGGACAGTTCCAGGGCCAGGTAGAGCGTGACGAGCTCGACGCAGGAGGCGAGCAGCATCAGGCCCCAGGCGGAGAGCCCCAGGAGCATGTAGTAATCCGGCGTCATGTCGGCGTCGTCTTTTTTGCCTGCGCCGATGCCCGCGACAATGGCGAAGCCCAGTGCGATGACGAGCTTGAAGAACTGGGACAGGGCGTCGAGCTTGTAGGTGGCGTAGAGCAGCTCGCCGTGGGCCGAAAGCCCGGTCAGGGCGACGAGCACGCCCATGGCGGCGGCGGCGGGCAGCCAGCCGGCCACGGATTTCACGCCCCGCACGCTCGCCACGAACAGGGCGCACACCAGGGCAAAGAGCCACAGTTCCGGCAACAGCATGAAGATGGTCATGGGAGCTCCTTGGAGACGGCGTCTTGGGCCTCGGCCACTTTGAGCGGTGCGCCGAGCTCCATGCGCGCGGCGAGCGGCATGTCGCTGGTCAGGCCCATGGCCTCGTTTTTCGCCTGCATGGCGGCAAGCACCCGTTCGATGGACGGCTCGATGGTCTTGATGGCCAGGGACGGGGCCAAGCCGATGTAAAAGACGAGCAAGGCCAGGGGAACGAGCGTGGCCCATTCCCGCGCGCCCAGGTCGTACCAGCCCTTCTTGAAGGAGGTAGGCTCGCCCCAGGTCACGCGCTGGAGCAGGCGCAGCATGTAGGCGGCGGCAAGCATGGCCCCGGGCACGGCAGCGAAGCCCACCCAGGGGTTGCCGGCGAACGCGCCGATCAGGACCAGCACCTCGCCCACGAAGCTGTTGGTGCCGGGGAAGGCCAGGGAGGAGAAGGAGAAGACGCCGAAGAGGAACATGTAGGCCGGCATGAATTTGCCAAGCCCCTGGTTGTCGGCGATCTCCCGGCTATGGCTGCGCTCGTAGAGCAGGCCGATCATCATGAACAGGCCGCCCGTGGTGATGCCGTGGTTGAGCATCTGGAGGATGGCCCCGGAAACGCCTTTGACGCTGAAGAGGAAGATGCCGAGCGTCACGAAGCCCATGTGGCCCACGGACGAGTAGGCGATCAGTTTCTTGATGTCGGTCTGGCCGAGCGCGATGCAGCCGCCGTAGAGGATGGAGGCGATGGAGATCGCGATCATCACCGGCGCGGCCGTGACCGACGCGGCCGGGGTCAGCGGCAGGCAAAAGCGCAGGAAGCCGTACGTGCCCATCTTGAGCAGGATGGCGGCCAGGAGCACGCTGCCCGCGGCCGGGGCCTCGACGTGGGCCGCCGGCAGCCAGGTGTGGAACGGGAACATGGGCACCTTGATGGCGAACGCCAGGGCCATGGCCAGAAACGCCCACATCTGGAAGCGGAAGGAGTACTGCTGCTGCATCAGCTCCGGGATGGAGAAGGTGCCGCCGACCTGCCTGAAGGCGACGATGGCCGCGAGCAGCAGGGTCGAACCGGCGAGCGTGTAGAGGAAGAACTTGATGGAGGCGTAGCGCCTTCTCGGGCCGCCCCAGACCGCGATCAGCAGGTACATGGGAACGAGCATCGCTTCCCAGAAGACGTAGAAGAGCACGAAGTCGAGCGCCGCGAACACGCCGATGCAGGCCGAGGTCATCAGCAGCAGACAGAAGTGGAATTCCGTCACCCGCTTGCTGATGTACGTCCAGGACCCCAGCACGCAAAGCGGCAGCATGAGCGCCGTCAGGAGGATCATGTAGAGGCTCAGGCCGTCCACGCCCATGTGGTAGGACATGCCCATGGCCGGCAGCCAGGACGCATGCTCCACGAACTGGAAGGCCGGACCGTTCGGTTGGTAGGCCAGAAGCGGCAGCGCCAGCAGGCACTCGAGAATGCCCACGCCGAGCGTCACCAACCGTATGGTGCGTTCGTTACGCCGCAGGACCAGCAAGGCCACCGCGGCGAGAAGCGGCAGGACGATCAGGGCCGTCACCACCGGAAATCCGTTTTGCGTCGTCATGCAAAGCTCCCTTTCCCTTGGCGGTTAGCCCACAAACCAGACAATGGCGAAAATGACCAGGCCGATGGTCACGGCGGCGGCCAGGTAATCCTGGAGCCGGCCGGTCTGGGTGCGCGCCACGCCGGCGCCGCCGACCTCGCGCACGCTCCTGGCCGATCCGTCGAGCACGCCGTCGATGACCTTGCCGTCGAAGACGCTCGTGCCGAGCCCCGCCTCGATCAGGGCCTTGAGCCCGATCTTCTCGTAGACATCCGTCCAGACGTTATCGATGGCCGCCGCAGGGAAGGAGACGAGCTTCACGAAGCCCCGGCCGACAAGCCGGTACAGGAAGTCGAAGTCCAGGTTGCGGCTGGGGTGCGGCGGAATGATCTTGCGCATGAGGTAGAACCCGAGGCCGGTGAAGCCGAGGATGCAGCAGGCCTGAATCACGTGCCAGGGCGTATAGGGAACGTAGTCCGTGGGGAACGGCAGCAGCGAATAGAGCGTCTGCGGAAAGAGGCCGATGCCGAGACACAAAAGCGACGAGATGCCCATGCCGAGGTACATGTTCCAGGGAATGGGCTTCAGTTCGACCTGGCTCTTGGGCTTGGCCCAGAAGGCGAAGTACGGGAGCTTGATGCCGACGGAAAGGAACGTGCCCACGGCGGCGAGCTCCATGCCGAGCGCCAGCCACGTGCGGTGGGCCTCGGCCGCGCCGGCGATGGTCATGGTCTTGGTCACGAAGCCGTTGAAAAGCGGCATACCCGAGATGGAGACCGCGCCGACCATGTAGCCGATCATGACCAGCGGCAGGCGCGAGGCCAGTCCGCCGAGCTCGGTCAGCTTGGCCGTGCCCGCGGCGTAGAGCAGGCAGCCCGCGCCCATGAACAGCAGGCCCTTATACAGGATGTGGGCATAGGCGTGGGCGCAGGCCCCGTCGAGGGTCATGGCCGTGCCGATGCCGATGCCGCACACCATGTACCCGACCTGGGAGACGATGTGGTAGGACAGGATGCGCCGCGCGTTGTTCTCGATGGTCGCGTAAAAGACGCCATAGAGGCACATGATGCAGCCGCCGACGGCGAGGATCTCGAAGCCGGCGTAGCCGCGGGCCAGGACGTAGACGGCGGTCTTGGTGGTAAACGCGCTCATAAAGACCGCGCCGGTGACCGTGGCTTCGGGGTAGGCGTCGGGCAGCCAGGCGTGCAGGGGCACGAAGGCGGCGTTGACCAGGAAGCCTATCAGGATGATGTAGTCGAAGTAGCGGGCGGCGTCCGGGGCCACGGCAGTAAAGTCGAAGGAGCCGATGGCGGCGTAGCGCAGGAGCAGGCCGCCGAGCAGGAACAGGCCGCCGAAGATGTGGAACAGGAAGTAGCGGAAGCCCGCGGCCGTGGCCTGCGGCGTGCCGCGCAGCCAGACCAGGAACACCGAACCGATGCTCATGAGCTCCCAGAAGATAAAGAGTGTCACATAGTCCCCGGCGAAGACGCAGCCGAAGCCGCCGGCCACGTACAGACAGGCGGCCATGTGCTGGCCGCGGTCGGGCACGTGCAGGGCGTAGATGAAGCCGATCAGCGCCTGGATGGCGAAGACGTGGGCGAAGACCAGCGCCAGGGCGTCCACCCGGCCGAGCAGCAGCGTGTGGCCGAGGTAGGGAATGGCGGCGAGCTGGCGCGCGCCGTCGGGGCCGAGCGTCAGGGACACCACCGAGGCGATGGCCAGGACCGGCGGGGCGAGCAGCAACCAGCGCCAGGTCTTATAGGTTTCGTTGGAGAGGAAGGCCATGACCAGGGCCAGGGCCAGGAAGCCGATGGCCGGATGCCAGAAATGGATGCCCGTTATCTGTTCAAGACCGGCCATTGTCGTCCTCCGGGCGGGCAAGCATGGGGTAGACGATTCTTTTGAGCACCACGACCATCACCACAGTGGCGACCAGGGCGAAGATTTCCCAAAAGCCGGGCAGCCCTTCTCCGGCAAAATGGGGGTGGTGCGGCGTGATAAAGAGGTTCAAGACCACGCACAGGCCCAGAACGATGAAAAGCGCCTTTTTAAATCCCTGGGCGTGTTCCCTGGCCCAGTCGAGCCAGGCCCCAAGCGATTGCGGTTCCCGCATGACGTCCTCCTTGCCTCCCGTCGGGCCAGCCTGCCTGCCCGACAACCGTTACAATCCGTTGCGATCGTTCGCTTCCAAGCGCCCGGCCGGGACCGGGCAGGCTAGAACTTGCCGAACGCGTCCACGAACGACGCGAAGATTTGCGGATAAAGCCCCAGGGCCACGGAGATGAACGCCGTGAGGCACAAGGGCACCACCATGACGAGCGGCGCTTCCTTGAAGTGGGAATGGTCCACCTCGGGAACCGGCGGCCGGAAAAAGGCCCTGTAGATGACGGGCACGAAGTAGCCGGCGTTGAGGAGCGTCGAAGTAAGCAGCGCCAGGAGCAGGATGTACTGGTGAATGCTGATGGCGCCGTTGGCCAGGTACCACTTGGTGACGAAGCCGCACACCGGCGGCACGCCGATCATGGACAACGAGGCCACGGCGAACGCGCCGAAGGTGAATGGCAGCTTGCGGCCGAGGCCGTCCATGAGCGGGATCTTTTTTAGGTGCGTGGCCACGTAGATCGCGCCGGCCGCGAAGAAGAGCGTGATCTTGGCGAAGGCGTGGTGGGCGATGTGCAGCAGCCCGCCCTTGACGGCCAGGGGCGAAAGCATGGCTACGCCGATGATGATGTAGGAGAGCTGGCTGACCGTGGAATAGGCCAGCCGCGCCTTGAGGTCGTCCTTGGTCAACGCGATGATCGAGGCCACGACGATGGTGAAGGCGGCGAGATAGGCGGTGATGAGCCCAAGTCCCAGGTTGGACAGCAGGTCCACGCCGAAGCAGGAGAGCATGATGCGCGAGACGGAGAAGACGCCCGCCTTGACCACGGCCACGGCGTGCAGCAGGGCCGAGACCGGCGTCGGCGCGACCATGGCCGAGGGCAGCCAGTTGTGCAGCGGCATGATGGCGGCCTTGGCCAGGCCGAACAGGAACAGGAAGTAGGTGATGCGGACCAGGGTCGGATCGGCTCCCGGAGGGAACATGCCGTGGCTGATGTCGGCCAGGTTGAAGTCCAGGGTGCCGCACTGGACGTAGGTGAGGATCATGGCCGGCAGCAGGAACAGCTTGGAGGTGCCCATGAGGTAGACCAGGTACTTGCGCGCGCCGTGGTAGCCTTCGGCGTCCTGGTGGTGGGCGACCAGGGGATACGTGAAGACGGTGATGACTTCGTAGAAGAGGTAGAGCGTGACGACGGTGCCGGAAAAGGCCACGCCGACCGCGCCGAAAATGGCTACGGCGAAGCAGAAGTAGTAGCGCGTCTGGGCGTGTTCCTTAAGCGAGCGCATGTAGCCGATGTTGTAGCTCGTGGCGAAAAACCACAGGAACGTGGCCACGATGGCGAAGATGAGCGAGAGCCCGTCCACGGCGAAGGTGATGGAGACGCCGGGGAAGAACGTGACCAGGTGGTAGGTCCAGACCGAGCCGTGGAGCACGGCCGGGACCATGGAAACCACGGAGGCGAAAGCCATGGCCGCGGCGACGAAGGACACGCCTTCGCGCAGGTCCTGGTTCTTGCGCAGCAGCCACAGGGCGAAGGGCGCCAAAAAGGTAATGACAAGGGGTGCGAGCACCCGGGCACTTTCAATGGTTTGCGCAGCGACGGCCATGAACTACCCCTTGAGTTCGCTGGGGCCGTCGGACACGGCGTCCCCGAAGCGTTTGGAAACGACCAGCACGATGGCCAGCACGAGGGTGGCCTCGGCGGCGGCGAGCCCCATGACGAGCAGCGCGCCGAGCTGCCCGAGGACGCCATCCATGGGCGTGAGCTGGGCGGCGGCCACGATGGACAGGCCCGCGCCGTTGAGCATCAGCTCCACGCCGATGAGCATGCCGATCAGCGTGCGCCGGGCGACCAGGGCGTAGAGCCCGAGGCACAGCAGCAGCACGGCCACGACCTGATAGAGCACCAGCGGATTGTTCATGCCGCCCTCCGTTTTTCGAAAGCCAACAACACCGCGCCGGCCATGGCGGCCAGCAGCACGACGGAAATGAGCTCGAACGCCAGGGTGTAGGGCCCGAGCAGGCCTGCGCCGAGCTGGTCGGGACTCACGTTCTTGGGTGTGGGGAAGCCGGTCGCGCCGTAAACGGCGAGAAAGGGCACCAGGATGCCGGCCGGCACGAGAAAGGCGGGGATGGCCCGCATGACGCCGCGCTCGCCCGGTCCTTCGGCCTCGGCTCCGTCCGCGGCGCGGGTGAGCATGATGGCGAAGAAGATGAGCACGGTGACGGCCCCGACATAGATGAGGATCTGCATCAGGGCGACGAACTCGGCCAGGAGCAGGAGGTAGAGCCCGGCCACGCCGAACAGGGCCACGACAAGTCCGAGCATGGCCCGGACGAGGTTGGCCGCGGTGACGGCCAGAACGCCGCCGCCGAGGATGATGAGCACGTAGAGCGCGAAGGCGCATTGCCCAAGATAGACTTCATTCATAGACGCCACACTCCCCTTCTCCTTGCCATACAAAAAACTTATGCATCGCCTTTGCCCTCACCCTACCAACGGAATTGCCTTGCCGAAATCAGCATCAGCAAGAAAATGTCTCACAAAATTTTCTAGATTCTAAATCAAACACAGATAAGAACTTTATAATAATCAATCTGCTACACAAACAATTCAAATATCATCTCAGAAGCATTTCAAACATGCTTACATTTTTCTAGCATAAAGATTTTTTTCCAAAGAAAAAAATTATTTCAAACGCAGCGTAAATCACGGTGGCATTGACAAGTACCCTTCTGAAGCAGCGCCTGCACTTCCGACATACACACTGACAGGCAACATGCAGCAGATCAACATTGCTCTTGTTTTCACAATTTGCAGTCGATTTGGCACGAATTGCTTGCTCTAGTTTGTATCATACCGAGACAAGCACCACCCAGGCATGCTAACCGTGTTATCAAATACCAATTGCGTGTCACGAAGGCGGGATGCTTATACCCCCCCTTCCGACTGCCAGTCAAGCATGAAAAAGTTATCGAATCGTAGCACATCCCGCCTCCAGCCGCCACCCGTCACGACGGGAAAAAGCGGCTCTCAGCCCCGTCAGCCATGCCAATTTATTTTATAACACACTAAAACAAAAAAATTATTTAAAAACCCTCAAAACGTGAAAAAAAACGACGCGTGCCGGTTGCCCCGGCAACTTGTGACACGCGACGCAGCACCAGCCCCCACCGCCGTCAACCCCTGGATTGGCCTTGTGAAATTATGCAACAAAGTCGGGAATGACAGACCGGGTATTGTGAATTTTTTCCGAAGCAAGACTGTTACAATCGCCACGATTCGCTCCGAATTCGTGACAACGGGCACGCAGGCGCGTCGAGCACCGCCTTCCACGCCGCAAATAAGGATTCCCCTCCGTCAGCCCCTTGCCTGGATCGCGCATTCATGCCATAGCCATGCGCCGACGGGTTTTGGCCCAATGGCCGCACCCCACTCCGGACACAACACGACGCCCCTTCGGGTCGACCTCCCTGCCGGTACCCAACCACGCGGGATGGCAGCCTTTCCGGAACTGGAATCGGGATCCTCCCCCTGGGGCGGGTCCCTTTTTGAATATGCGCCGCCCGCGCGGCGACCCTGTCCGTCGGAAGCGTCCGGCACGGGCAGGGACAGGCAATCCCGCCTCGCACGCAACCTTCGGAGCCCCCCTTGTCGTTTCCATCCTTACGTATCGGCGACCTGTCCATCCCAAAGGCCGTCATCCAGGGCGGCATGGGCGTCGGCATCTCCCTGTCCGGACTCGCCGCAGCCGTGGCCGCTTCTGGGGGACTCGGCGTCATTTCCGCCGCCGGCATCGGCATGTACCAGCCGGATTTCGCCACCAACTACATCGAAGCCAACAACCGCGCCCTGGCCGACGAAATCCGCAAGGCCCGCGCCGCCACTTCCGGCGCGCTCGGCGTCAACATCATGGTTGCCATGGCCAACTTCGCCGACCTGGTCAAAACTGCGATCAAGGAAAACGTCGACGCCATTTTCTCCGGCGCCGGCCTGCCCCTGGACCTGCCCTCCTACCTGACCGAAGGCTCCAAAACCAAGCTCGTCCCCATCGTCTCCTCCGCCCGCGCCGCAGTCATTCTCTGCAAGAAATGGCTCTCGCGCTTCGGTCGCACCCCGGACGCCTTCGTGGTCGAAGGCCCCATGGCCGGCGGACACCTGGGATTCAAAGCCGAGCAAATCGACGACCCCGACTTTCTCCTGGAAAAACTCGTCGGAGAAGTCGTCGCCGGCGTCAAACCCTACACCGCCCCCAACGGCGCTCCCATCCCCGTCATCGCGGCCGGCGGCGTCTACACCGGCGAAGACATCCACCGCTTCATCAAACTCGGCGCTGCCGGCGTGCAAATGGGCACCCGCTTCGTCGCCACCGACGAATGCGATGCCGACCCGGCCTTCAAACAGGCCTACGTCGACGCCACGCAAGAAGAAGTCGTCATCATCAAAAGCCCCGTGGGCATGCCCGGACGCGCCATCCACAACGCCTTCCTCGATCAGGCCGCCCAGGGTGAAAAAACACCGCCGCGCTGCCCCTACCGTTGCATCCACTCCTGCGACTACCAAAAAGCCCCCTACTGCATCACCCTCGCCCTGGCCAACGCCAAGAAAGGCCGCCTCAAACACGGCTTCGCCTTCGCCGGTAAAAACGCCTGGCGCATCGACCGCATCATGCCCGTCGCCGAACTCTTCCGCGAACTCGTCTCCCAATACGAAGCCGCCGAAGCCGGCGCGATGGCGTAACGGGAAGGAAGGGCGGACGGAGAGGAGAGAGGAAGGAAGGCAAAGGCATGCCTCCGGCGGCCGGGGGGGATCATCCCCCCCGGACCCCCTGACTGGGGGAGCGGGAAGCGGGTGGAAGCGTGGTCGGCGGGCGGTGCGTCGGGGTCTGTGGTCTCGGAAATGGGGCGGCCCCGCAGGCCGCAAAGCCGGCCAGCACGGCCGCCCCATTTCCGAGACCACGGGAGCCAGCGGCGAAGCGCCGCATTTTAAGAAAAATTCCTTTAAGGTTTTTCAGAAGCTTCCAAAGCAAAATTCCTTCAAACTCGCCCTGAAAGAGCGACGGTCTGGGGCCGGAATTTTTCCTGCCGAGCCTGCCGCGAAAGCGGCGGCAGCGGCAGGGAAAATTCCGGCCCCATCTTCGTTCCGCCTACCGACCACGCTCCCGGTGCCCGCAGCCCTTCCCGCGCCACGACGCCGAACGGGGGGACCGGGGGGAGTGACTCCCCCCGGCGGGGCCTGGGGCAGAGCCCCAGCGGGTCCAGGGCAGCGCCCTGGCAGGGTCCGGGACAGCGTCCCGACGGGGCGTGGGGCAACGCCCCACACCACATCCCTAATCGGCGGCGATGGGGAAGTCTTCCACGGTGCCGGGAACGCCGGTAGTGGGCGTTTGTTCGCCGCGGGTGAGTTCCTTGACGCGTTCGGAGATGTAGAGGTCGAGCATCTTGAAGGTGACGCGGCCGGTGTGGCGGCTGTCGGCCTTGCCTTTGACGCCTTCCACGAGGGCCTTGGTGAAGGCTCCGTTTTGCCATTCCGGCTTTTCCAGGGAGTATTGGCGGCCGGTGGAGGCGGCGAAGACCACTGCGCCGTTGCCGGCGCTGGCCAGTTCGTTGATGACGCCATTCAGGTCGCTCATGCCGCGCCGGCCCGCGCCCATGATGGAGCCGCTGTGGCAGGTATCGACGAAGAAGAGCGTCTTGCCGGCGATGTTGCGGATGGTTTTCTGGATTTCCAGAAAGGGCAGGCCGGTGGCGCGCAGTTTTTCCAGATCCGTGTTGGCGGGCAGGAAGTAGTAGTCGCCGTTTTTATCGTTCACGCCGTGGCCGGCGAGGAAGATCATGGCCACATCGTGCTGGGTGGTCGCCCGCTCGATCCAGTCGAGGCCGTCGAGGATGGCGTCCTTGGTGGCCGCGCCGTCGGTGAGGGTGCGGATCTGGACGTCGCTGTAGAGGCGGCCTTTTTGCTGGGCCATGGCTTCGGCGAAGTCGTTGGCGTCCTTGCCCGGGAACTGCAGGGACAGGGACTTGTCGGCGTACTGGCCGACGCCGATGGCGAGCACGTAGAGCTTGGCCGCGGGCGCAGCGGCTGCGGCGGCCTTGCCGGCCCATTTGAGGCGCACGGTGGCCGGGGCCGAGGGGCCGTTTTTGTTGTCGGCCGCCACGGAGAGCACCACGTCGCGCTGGGGCAGGGTGACTTTCGATTGCAGCACGCTGGGCTCGAAGCCGCGTCCGGCGAGGTTCGGGTGGTCCTCGGCCGCGCGCGCGCCGTCCACGAGCAGGCGCACGGCGGTGACATCCTCGCCGCCGGGGCTGCGTACGGCGAATTTGACGATCATATCCGGCGAGGTGAAGGCGTCGCCGGGAGCCGGTGAGAGGATTTCGACCACCGGTGGTCTCGCGGTCAGCACCGAGGGCGAGCGCACGTCGCCGCCCCGGGCGGCGTTGGCCGCGGCCAGGGCCCGGTCCTCGTCGAGGGTGCGCAGCGCCAGGTCCACCACGTCCGGGCGGTGGAAGGCATCGCGGAAGCGCGAGGCCGGAAAGAAGTCGGCGGCATGGTCCGGGCCGTTGTTGACGTTCCAGCCGATCATGTCCTCGCCGCCCGGCGAGGCGTCGTAGTAGCCGGCCGGGGTCCAGAGCACCCAGCGCCTGCCGTCGGCGTTGGGGAAATAGGACAGGATCTCATGGCCGTCCTCCATGCGGTACCAGCGGATGGAGCCGTCGCCCATGGCGGCGACGACGGTGCGGCCGTCGCCGCTGACGTTCACGGCCCAGACCGTGTCCGGGGCCGGGGTCTGCCACAGGGGCCGGCCGTCCGTGCCGTAGGCGCGCACGTTCCAGGAGGTGCCGAGCACGAGGCGATGGTTGTCGGGCGCGATGGCCAGGGAGTAGGCGGTTTCGAATTCCTTGAGCTTGAGCGGCTGGCCGTTGAGCAGGGGCGTGCGGCTGCCTTCGTATCCGGTGACGGCGATGCCCGAGGCCTGGGTACGCGGCCCAGCCAGATCGGGCGTAGGCGCGTCGATCAGGCGCAGGTCGCGGCCGGGCAGCGCAAAGCGGTAGTAGCCTTTCTTGGGCGTTGCCGTGTAGGCGATGGTTTCGCCGGTGCGGTCGACGAGGAAGTTCTTCGCCGAGGTGCGGTAGTCGCGGATGGCCGGAGAGCGGGTCATGCCGAAGGAGCCGTCCGGGCGCAGCACGCCCCAGCGCGGCGCAACCGTGCCGTAGGCGAGCCCGCCGTCCGGCAGCGGGCACAGCGTGACCACGGCGGATTTGCCCGTGTCGTAGTCCTTGTATTCCACGAAATCCGAAGGCTTGAAGCGGCGCACCGGACAGCCGCGGTCCGAAACCCAGCGGCCTGCGGCGAGCAGCGAACCGTCGGCGGCGAAAGCGACCGAGGCAAGGTTGCCGTTGTCCACGCCCGTGAGGTTGGGCGCGCCGAGCAGACTCAGCGTTTCGCCGTCGAGCACGGTGACGGCGGGGGTGTCGGTAAAGCCCACCGCGAGCTGCGCGCCGTCCGGGGAAAAGGCCACGGAAAACGGGCGCGAGCCGCCCGGAACCTTGGTCTTGGCCAAAAGCGAGATGCCGGTGTCGGTGACGCGGTACAGGCGCACCGCGCCATCATAGCAGGCTGTGGCGAGATGGCCCTTGCCGTCGAAGGCCGCGCCGTAGGATTCGCCCGCGTAGTCCTTGTCTCCGCCGACGAGCGACAGGTCGGACAGCCGCCACACGCGCACGCCCTCCTCGCCCATGGCCGCGGCCAGGTAGTCGCCGTCGTGAGACACGGCCAAGTGGTTGACCACGCTCGGCAGGCCGGTGAGGCGTCTCACCAGACGGCCGGACTCGCGCTCGAAAATATAGACGCTGTGGGTCTTGTCCCAGCCGTAGCCGGTCCAGCCGGCGCAGAAGACGTAGCGGCCGTCGGGGCTCATGGCCACGCTGTAGAGCCGGCCCTCGTAGTCGTGGCCGATGGGCGGGCGCAGCACGCGCAGTTGTTCGCCGGTGCGGATGTCCCAGACGCGGCAGGTCTTGTCGTCCGAGGCCGTGGCCAGGTAGCGGCCCAGGCCGTCCACGGCGATGCGTTTGATAAGCGCCGTGTGCATGCCGGTTTCGATGCGCAGGATCGGCTCGGCGGGCGGCGTGCCGGCGGCGGCGTGGCAGTAGGCGAATAGGAGCAGGAGAACGGTCAGCAGGCAGACGCGAAAGCGCATGGGGATGACTCCTCGCCCGTCAGCGGGCGGGGCGCATTCTTCTCCCCCCTTGGCGGCCCCGTCAAGTGCCCCCTTGCAAAGTTCAGGCCCCAAAAGCCCGCCAATCGGACCTTCCCGCATTCCTAAACAATTGATGAATTCTGTCCCCCCCTTTCGAGGAGGTCCAGGAGGGGATCATCCCCTCCTGGCCGCCGGAGGCGTCTTCCCCGCCGTGCCCAACGCCCCGCCGT
>JAEWPX010000087.1 GCA_023399375.1 Pseudomonadota bacterium
GGGGGAGGGAACCTTTTTTTGCAAAAAAAGGTTCTCTCCCCCAGATTCTCCTCCCTGTCCCCAAGGAGTCGGCATGACGCGGCAGTATGGGATCATCGGGCATCCCTTGGCGCATTCGCTGAGCCCGCTGGTGCACAACTGGGGCTTTTCCCGTTTCGGTATCGACGGCCATTACGAGGCCTGCGACACGCCGCCCGAGGCGTTGTCCGCGTTCATGGCCCGGTTCCGGCAGATTCCCATGGCGGGCCTGAGCGTCACCATCCCGCACAAGACCGCGGTCATGGCCTATGTCGACGTGGTGACGGACCTCGGCATCGAGGTCGGGGCCGTGAACACGCTTTATTGGCGCGGCAACGTGCTGTGGGCCGAGAACACCGACGTGGAGGGCTTTTGCCGCCCGCTCGTGGAGGCCGGCCTGTCCGTGGGCGCGGCCCTTGTCCTTGGCTGCGGCGGCGCGGCGCGGGCGGTGGTCGTGGGCCTGCGGCGCCTGGGAGCGTCGCGCATTGCCGTGACGGGCCGCACGCGGGAGAAGGCCGAGGCCCTGGCCGAGGCGTTCGGCCTCGAGGTCGTGGACTGGGAGGCGCGGGCGGACTATCCGGCGCAGCTTTGCGTCAACGCCACGCCCATGGGCATGCTCGGCCGGTTCGAGGCGCTTTCCCCCTATCCCGGCGACCGGCTGGGGCCCGGGCAGATCGTCTACGACCTCGTCTACAACCCCCGCCGCACCCGCTTTGCGGCCGAGGCCGGGCAAGCCGGCGCAACGGTCGTGCCCGGCCTCGACATGTTCGTCTACCAGGCCGTGGAGCAGTTTCGGCTGTGGACCGGCCGCATGCTCCCAGCGGAAGAACTGCGGCCGCTGCTTGCAAAAACACTGTATGGAGATACGGACTGCAGGGCTTGACCTGCGGACGGCATGCCCATATATTTCCTATACTGACGGTTTGTTATCGGCATAGTGGAGCGAGCGCGACTGCATGGAGACCGTTGCATCGATTTTTTCCTCCCTGGACGCGAGGACGATGATCCTCATGGCTGGGCTTCTTTCCGTTTCGCTGACCCTGGTTCTGGGCTACACCTACTTCTTCCGCAAGACCTACCCCGGCTTCGCCTGTCTGGCCCTGGGCCAGCTTTTCTGGAGCATCGGCGTCGTCCTGGCTTTCTACCGGGTCGCCGGCGAGAAGCTGTCCCTGGTTCTCGGCAACGGTTTTCTCTTTTTACAGGCCCTCTGCTGGTATAGCGGCATCGCCAAGTACGGCGGGATCACGTCGTTGCGCCATAGGATCCGCAGCAACGTGGCCTTGGCCGTGGCGAGCGAACTGTTTATTATATATTACACCCTGATCGACTTCGACACCTGCCGCCGCGTCGTCGTCCTCTCCGCCTACAGCGCCATTCTTTACGGCCGCATTGCACTGGAGCCTTTCCTGGTGCGGCGGTGGAAGACCCACTCCATGCAGGGCGTCTACTCGGCGATCCTCCTTTTGGTCGGCCTGGCGTATGCCTTTCGCGCGCTGCGGTCGTGGGACGCCACGGAATGCGCCATCGGCGGACCCGATGCCATCGTCAAGACCTTGCTGCTGTGCAGCATGTTTCTTCTCGCGCTCCTGACCTTTTGCGTTCTCTCCATGACTTCCGGCCGGGTCGAGGCGGAATTGCGCGAGGCGCGGGACGCTCTGCGCCAACTCGCGGAAACCGATGCCCTGACCGGGGTATCCAACCGCCGCCATTTCCTTGAGCAGGCGCAAACGGCCCTCGGCGAAGCGCGCGAGGGGGGGCGCAAGGTCAGCCTGATCATGCTCGACCTCGACCATTTCAAAGAGATCAACGACACCTACGGCCATCAGGCCGGCGACGTGGTCCTGCGCGATGTGGCCTGTCGCCTGCGGGCGCAACTCGGGCCAAACGACGCCATAGGGCGCTTGGGCGGCGAGGAGTTCGGCATCCTGCTCCCGGGGGCGACCGGGGTCGAGGCCCTGGCCATGGCTCAAAAGCTGCGCCGGGCCGTGGCCGATGCGCGCCCCGGCGGGCATCGCGTCACTGCCAGTCTCGGCGTCGCCGATTGCGAGGAAAGCCTGTTGGACAGTCTGCTGGCGAAGGCCGACGAATACCTGTATGCCGCCAAGGAAGCCGGTCGCGACCGGATCTTCGGGCGCGAGGGTATGGTTTCGGAGGTTTGCGCATGATGGAGACGTTGCGTCGCATTCTGGGTTTTTTCGAGGCCGTGGGGCAGGTGGCCGCCGTGGTCCTGCTCGTGGCCGTGGTGGCCGGCGTGGTCTGGTTCGTCTATCTCGGCCGGGTCAGCCGTCGCATGCAACCTGCGCTTTCGCCTACGGGGGGGCCGCTTCGCGCCGACGGGGCCAAGCCCAACTGGGTCTCGAGCACGGCGCGTAAAAACGACGTGCTGCACTTCCTCGCCCCGCGCAAGGCGGCGCAAAACCCCATTCCCGCATTGGCCGCTTCCCTTCCGGGCCAGGGGCTCAAGGTCAAGGACGTCACCGAACGCTATTTGCACGCCACGGTGTCTTCCCTGCGTTTCGGCTTCGTGGACGACGTCGAATTCCTCTATGACCCTGCCGCCGGCCTGCTCCACGCTCGCAGCGCCTCGCGCGTGGGCTACAGCGACCTCGGCGTGAACCGCCGCCGGTTGGAGGCGATTTTTAAAGAGAACGGGTTGTAAGGGGAGAGGAAAAGAGAAGAATGCCTCCGGCGTCCCGGGGGGGGGCATCCCCGCCTGGCCCTCCCGGAAGGGGGAGGCGTTAAAAAAGGGGCGCGGCCGGAAAACGGCCGCGCCCCTTTTGGCGTGCGAGAGGCGCTGCGCTAGTCCTTGCGGATGGTGATCTGGGAGCCGGCCTGCAGGGCGCCCGGGCTCTTCATGTTGTTCCAGGCCATGAGCGAGGACGGCTCGACGTTGAATTTCTTGGCGATGCCCCAGACTGTTTCGCCCGGGCCGACCTTGTAGTTGACGGCCTTGGCGGGCGCGGCCTTGGTCGGGGCCGGCTTTTCCGGTGCGGCCTTGGCGGCCGCGACCGGCTTGGCAGCGGGCTGGGACGCGGCGGCCGGCGCCTTGGTCGGCGCGGGAGGGGGGGCCTTTTCCGCGAAAAGGCGGCCGGCGGCGGGTGCGGGCGTGGCGGCGGCCAGGGGCTTCGGCGTCCCGTAGTCCTTGGCCGAACGGGCGGCGGGCGCGGCGGGCGCGGCCGGCACCTCGACCTTGGCCACGGCCTTGCCGGGGATGGTCAGGTTCGCGCCGGCACGCAGATCGTTGCCCGAACGCATGCCGTTGGCGGCCAGGAGCGCGCCGGGTTCGACCCCGTATTTTGCGGCGATGCCCGTGACGGTTTCGCCCTTCTGGACGCGGTGGGAACCGGCGGCCGCGACGGCGACCGGGGCGGCCGGAGCCGGCGCGGATTTGGACGCGGCCACGGCTTGCGGCTGCGGCGCGCCGCCGGGGATGACGAGCCAGGAACCCTGGGTCAGGCGGCGTTCGTTCTTCATCTTGTTGGCGGCCAGCAGTTCCTTGGTGGAAACGCCGTACTTGCGTGCGATGCTGCCGATGGACTCGCCCTTGTTGACGCGATGGCGCTGGGGCTTGGCCGCGGCGGTCAGGGGTTTGGGCGCGCAGGCGTCGGGGCCTTCGGCCAGGGAGGTGTTGTCCACGCTGAAGGCGCTCAGGGCGATGCGCACGGTCTGGCCGGGCGGCAGTTCTTCGGGCAGGGAACCGTTGAGCTGGCGCAGTTCGGCCACGGGCATGCCGGCGCGCCGCGCAATGGCCCACCAGGTGTCGCCGGCCTGGGCGGTGACGGTCTGCACGCCGCCGGACGGGTAGTTGCCCGGATTTTGGAGGTAGGCGAGCACGACCTGCTCCTTGGCCACGGGCACGTAGACGTTGACCGTGGCGTCGGGCGGGCTCACCTGCCGCCTAAATCCCGGGTTGTAGTCGCGAAACTGCTCCCAGCTCAGATCGCAGGCCTTGGACAGGGCGAGCAGGTCCGTGCCGCCCGGGACCGGCACTTCCTTGAGGTTGGGGCCGGCCTGCCAGTTGATCTTGCGAAAGCCCAGGGAATCGAGGTTCTGGAAAATCTTGAGCACCGCCAGGAATTTGGGCACGTAGTGGCGGGTTTCTTCCTTGAGGAGCTTGGGGTCCTTGGCGATATCGAAGAAGTCGCACTGGCCGCTGGCGGCCATGACCCGGGAAATCTTGCCTTCGCCGGCGTTGTAGGCGGCAAGCGCCAGGTTCCAGTCGCCGAACATCTGGTAGAGCTTGGTCAGGTACTTGGCCGCGGCCACGGTGGATTTGTAGGGGTCGCGGCGCTCGTCCACCCACCAGTTGACGGTGAGTCCGAAGCGTCGTCCGGTGTAGGGCATGAACTGCCACATGCCGCCCGCGCCCACGGGCGAATAGGCCATGGTGCTGTAGCCGGATTCGATAAACGGCAGCACGATGAGGTCCGGAGGCAGGTTGTAGCTGGCAAGCACCGCCCGGACGTAGGGCAGTTGCGGTTCGGCGCGTTGCAGCCACTTCTCCATGGTGCCTTTCTTGTCCATGGTGAAGTATTGCAGAAACATCTGCACTTCCTCGTTGTCGGCCACATCCAGGTTGAACTGGATCGCGCCGCGCGAGGCCAGGGCCTTTTTCTCCTGTTCCGTGAGCGGACGGCCGCGCTTCAAGTCCTTGAGGATCTGCGAGGTGTCCCAGACTTCCGGCTCCAGGTTGGCCTTCATGTCCGTGTTTTTGTCGTATTTGTTGCCGGCGCAACCGGCCAGGGCCAGCAGGAGCGGCAGGAAGCAGCACAGGAGAAATCGGGCCATGCAGGGTCTCCACAGGAAGAAACGGCGATTGGCCTCCAGACGGAGGCCGCGGCGAAGCGTTGCGGTCGGAAATCGTAACCGTAGTAATATTTTAGTAATTATTATCTCATTAGTCCAAAGGGAACGGAATTGCAAGGGAAAAAAAGACTTGTGGTCACGGACGCTTTGGGCCACCAAGGGCCATGCCCGCATATGACCGTATGAAACGCCCCCCCGTCGTTGCAAGGCCCCGCAGGCCCGAGGCCCCGTCCGCGCCGCCGCCGGACGATCTGCTGCCCGGACGCAAGCCCGTGCGCGAACTGCTGGCCGCGCATCCCGCGACCGTGGACGACGTGCTGTTGCGCCAGGGGCTGCGCGGTGCGGACGCCGACGCCATCGTCGCCGCCTGCCGCGAGGCCGGAGTGCGCTTCAAGTTCGTGCCCGCCGCCGACCTCGACCGGCTTTATCCCGGCAACCATCAGGGCGTCCTGGCCCGGTTGGCGGCCGGCGAGCTCGCGGACGTCGGCGACGTGCTCGAGGCCGCGCGAAACGCGCCCCTGCCCGTGGCCCTGGCCCTCGACCGGGTGCAGGACCCGGGCAACGTCGGCACGCTCGCGCGTACGCTATATGCCCTGGGCGGCGGCGGCATCATCCTGCCGCGCCACGAGGGCGCGCGCCTGGGACCCGGCGCGGCCAAGGCTGCCGCGGGCACGCTTTCGCGCATGCCCGTGGCCAAGGCGGCCAATCTGGCACGGGCTCTGGACGATGCCCTGGACGCGGGATTCGCCGTCGTCGGCGCGGCCGGCGAGGAAGGGGCGCAAAACGTCTTTGCGGCGACGCCCGATTTTCCCCTGGTGCTGGTCCTCGGCAACGAGGAGGAAGGGCTGCGCCAGGGCATCCGCAAGCGCTGCCAGGCGCTTTTCCGCATTCCCCAGGCCCGGCCCCTCGATTCCATGAACGTGGCGCAGGCCGGTGCGATCATTCTGGGGCGTCTGGCGGCGGTCCGCTTTCCTGCGGACTGACGTCCTGCTCCGCGCAGGCAAGCCGCGTCGCGCGGCGCAGGCGCTTGACGAGCCAGGGCGCTTCCCAGTCCGGCGGCGCGCAAAATGCCGCGTCAGGGAGCGTCACCCGCCAGGCGTGCAGCCGCATGGGCGGCGCGCCGCCGCCGTATTTGGGGTCGCCGACGATGGGGTGGCCGCGCGCGGCGAGCTGGGCGCGGATCTGCTGCGTGCGCCCGGTTTCCAGCCGTACCTCGAGCAGGCTCGCCGCGGCCGTGCGCCCGAGCAGGCGCACCTTGCACACGGCCTCCTTGCCGTCCTCCCCGGCCTCCACCCGCTCCCGTCCCGGATCGCCGCGCTTGGCCAGGCGGTCGCGCAGGGTGATCCAGTCGTTGACTTCGGTGAAGCGCCACTGACCCCGGACCCAGGCGAGGTAGTCCTTGCGCGCCTCGCCCGAGAGCATGGCGTCGTGGATGCGGCGCAGCATGCGGTAGCTTTTGGCCACGAGCAGGATGCCCGTGGTGTCGCGGTCCAGGCGATGGGCGGGCGTGGGACGGAAGGGCGCGCCGGGGTCCCTGGCGTGCAGGAGCGTGGTCAGGGCCGTGGCATGGCCCGAGCCCGGATGCACGGGGAGGCCGGCGGGCTTGACCACGACGAGGAGTTCGTCGTCCTCGTACAGGATGTCGAGGCCCGAAATGTCGGCCGCGGCGGTCGGGCCGGGGACGGCTCGGGGGGCGGGCGCGGGCGGCTGGGCCTGCCTGCGGGCGGGGCGGGGCACGGCCGCGATATGGGGCGCGGGAGATGGGGCCGCTGCGCCGCCCGGGGCTACGGCCGGCATGGCGTCGGTCTCGAAGGGCGGCATGCGCACCTTCTGCCCCTCGGCGACGCGGTCGAAGGGTTTGGCGCGCTTGCCGTCCAGGCGCACCTGTCCGGTGCGGATCAGGCGTTGCAGCGCAGCCGGCGGCAACGCGCCGTCGAGGCGGCGCACGAGATATTGCAGGAGTTTCTGGCCGGCTTCGGCCGCCGTGACGGTGAAAATCTGGACCGGGGTCTTCATAAGGCTCCGAAAAAACCGCTCCGCATCGTCCTCGGCATGGTTCCCTGCGCTACGGCCGCGTCGCCGGCGCGGGCCGCTCCCCACCCCCTGGGGTTTTTCGGGAGGGGAGCGCGAGGGGAACCCCTTTTTGCAAAAAGGGGTTCCTCTCGCATCTTCATCTTCTTCCTTCCCTTCGCCCTAGGGTGCGAGCTTGTAGCGGCCGGAATCGACGATGAGCATGACCATGGAGTCGGCGTGCAGGCCGTTATGGTCCTGGGAGGAGGTCGTGTAGACGCCGGAGACGCCGACCACGTTCTGGAGCTTTTCCAGGGCGTCGCGCAGGGCCGCGGGATCGGCCTTGCCGGCTTTTTCCAGGCCCGCGCGCAGCAGCGTCAGCGCGTCGTAGGCGTAGCCCGAGTGGGTGTTGAGCGGGAACTTCTCCTGGATGCCGGCGTCGTTGTAGGCTTTGATGAAGGACTCGATGACGATTTTCTGCGGATCCTCGTCGGGCAGGGCTTCCGGGGCCATGAGCTTGGTGCCGGGCATGATGGTGCCGCCGGCGGCTTCGCCGGCCAGTTCCAGGTAGCTGGGGCCGGGCTGGCCGTGGCTCTGCACGAGCAGCGGCCGCTCGCCGGGCAGGGCGGCGAAGTTTTTTGCGGCGATGGCTCCGGCCGGGCCGATGGTCCAGACGATCACGGCCTGCGGCTTGGCGGCCTGCAGCTTGAAGGCCTGGGCCGAGAAGTCCGTGCCCTTGGGGTCGAAGCCCTCCTCGGCGAGGATGTCGATGCCGTATTTGCCCGCATTGGCCTTGAGTTCGGCGAGCCCGTCCTGGCCGAAGGCGTCCTTGGAGTGCATGACCGCGATTTTGGAGATGTTCTTGCCCTTGAGGTACTCGTAGATCTTGGCCACGGCCGTGGCGGTGCGCTGCGGGGCCTTGAAGGTCCAGTCGAAGGGGCCGAACTTGCCGCCGGCGATAATGGCGTCGCCGCCCACGGTCATGATGGCCGGCACCTTCTTTTCCTCGGTGTACTTCTTGACGGCCAGTCCCTCGCCCGTGGACGTGGGGCCGATGATGGCCAGCACCTTGTCGCCCTCGACGAGCTGGCGCGCCTCGCGCAGGGCCACGTCGGGCGAGGATTCCGTGTCGTAGCTTATGAGCTTGACCGGGCGGCCGAGGATGCCGCCCGAGGCGTTGAGCTGGGCCACGGTCATCTCGGCCACGAGCTTGCTCGGCGTGCCGACCACGGCGGCGGGGCCGGACTGGGCGAACAGGCCGCCGATGAGGATGGGGTCGCCGGTGGGCGGGGTTGCGGCGAAGGCTGCCGGACAAATGAGGAATAGCGCGAAGAGCAACAGGATTTTAGCCATGGGGGGAGCCTCCGGGGCGTATTGATCGCCATTAGGCGACGGCGATTTTGTACCGCAACCGGAGGCGATGTAAATCATTTTTGCAAGGCGGGGCGGCTAGCGGCGCGCGCGCCAGTAGCCCGCGAGCAGCGCCGCGCCAAGCAGCAATCCGTTGACCAGGGTGCGCGCGTCGCCGAGAAACTGGAGCCTGGACATGGCCGTCTCGAGCACGAGCGCCGCAAGGATGGGGCGCAGCAGGTTGCCAGGACCGCCGATGACCAGAAAAAGCAGGGCCTTGAGCGAAAGCTCCAGGCTGAACTGTTCCGGGCTGATAAACCCGGTGTAGTGGCCGTGGACCACGCCGGCCGCGGCGGAAAGCCCGCCGCCAAGGCCGAAGGATACGGCGCGCACTGCGGGCCGGTCGATGCCGAGGCTCGACGCGGCATGGCGGTCGTCGCGGCAGGCGGCCAACGCCCGCCCCAGCCGGCTGTTGCGAAGGGCCAGGAAGACGTAGGCGCCAAGGGCGAGCAGCAGCAGGAAGAGAAAAAAGGTGATTCTGTCGCCGGCCAGGGCCCCGATGCCGGGCAGGGCCAGCTTGGCCTCGACCATCATGCCGGCCGCGCCGCCGGTGACGCTCTCCATGGTCAGCGCCACGTTGACGCACACGAGCGACACGCACAGCGTGGCCATGGCCAGAAATCCCTCGCCCAGGCGCTCCATGGGCCGGCTGACAAGGGCCGCGAGGAGGCCCACGCCGACGACCACCGCCGGCGCGACGAGAAGCGTCGCGCCCGGGAAACGGGCGTGCAAAAGCACCGAGGCGTAGGCCCCGATGCCGGCGAAGGCAGCCTGCGCCAGGGAGATCTGGCCGCCGAGGCCCAGGCAGAAATTGAGCGCCAGCACGTTGACCGCGAGGAACATGTGCTGGTTGACGCCGATGAGCCGGTGGGCGGGTGTGACCAACCCCACGACCGTCATCGCGGCGAAGAAAAGGGCCAGGGACGCCTTGCGGGAGAAAAGGGCGCGCGCCATGTCAGGGCCGCTCGGCTTCGCTTTCGGCCGGGGCGGCCACGAGCAGGATGACGATGAGAGCGTAGGTGGCGGTTTCCTTGAGCTCGCCCGAAAGGAAAAGCACCAGCGCCGCCTCGCAAAGCCCCAGCGCGATGCCGCCGAGGAACACCCTGGACAGCGAGGTGTAGCCGCCGATGGTCGCCGCGGCGAAGCCCTTGAGCCCAAGCCCGAGGCCCATGTCGTAACGCAGTCCCGTTTGCGGCCCGACGGCCAGTGCGGCCAGGGACGCCAGCGCCCCGGCCAGGGCGAAGGACAGCGAATGGCACAGCACCGGGTTTATGCCCATAAGGCGCGCCGCGGTCGCGTTTTGCGCCGTGGCCCGCAGCGCACGGCCCAGCCGCGTGTAGTTGAGGAAGAGCCCGAGCGCCGCCATGGCGCAAAGCGCAAGCGAAAGCGCCGTGACCGTGTCGCGGCCGAAAAAAAGCGGCCCCAGACGGATGTCCGACAGGGGGAGCAGGCGCGGCGGCATAAGGGGATTTTTACCCCAGGCCAGGATGGCCACACCCTGGAAGACGAGGCTCGCCGCCACGGTGAGCATGAGCTGGCGCAGAGGCGAGGCGCGAAGCGTCAGGCCGAGCGTGGTCGCGAACAGGACCCGGCCGAGGAGAAACCCGGCCAGGGCGGCGGCGGCCACGGCCAGGATCGGGGAAAGGTGCGTGACGCCGGCCAGGGTGGCGATGCCGAGCCCCCCCAGGAGCAGCAGTTCGCCCTGGGCGAAGTTGATCAGGCGGCTGGCGCTGTAGATCAGGGAAAAGCCCAGGGCCATGAGTCCGTAGACCGCGCCGAGGGCCAGTCCGGAGTTGACGATCTGGGCCAGGTACAGGGCGAGCAAGGCGACCTCGATTGGCCTTGGCGCTTGGCAAAAGAAGCGGGGGAACCGCTGCGCTTGCGGTTCCCCCGCGGGGATCACGTCGGGGTGCGGCGGCCTACTCCGCGTCGATGCCGAACTCGCCGGGCTGGCCCTTGCTCGAGGTGTCGAGCTTGTAGGCCAGCACGATGGTGCGGCGGGCGTAGACGCCGACCGCGCCGGGCCAGGTGTTGAGGCAGACCACGAGTTCCTTCTGGCCGTCGTTGTCGATGTCGGCCAGGGCGTAGCCGGTGACCGTGCCCTTGATGCGCCGCGTCTTCCACAGGAGGTTCATGCCCACGCCGTCCCAGTACAGGGCGTGGATTTCACCCTGGGAGAAGGTGCGGAAGGTCTCGAAGAACTGGGCGGCCAGGGAGATGTTCTTGCTGACGAGCACCTCGTAGCGGTCGTCCTTGTCCAGGTTGGCCACGATCATGGGCAGCGGGATGTAGTAGTACGTCCAGAGGTGGTCGGTCTTGGGCTTTTCCATGGGCGCCATCAGCGGGTCGAATTCCAGGCCGATGGCCGAGCCGCAGTATTCTTCCTCGGTGGCGGCCACGCGCTCGCCCTTGGCCGTGTAGACCACGATGTGGTCGCGGTCGTCGTTGAGCAGGACCTTGTAGCCGCTCTTCTCGGGCAGGTAGGCGAAGTTGAAGGGGTTGGCCTTGGTCGGCAGCGCGAGCTTGGTGGACAGCATGGGCTGGCCGCCGGAGAAGATCACGTTGTGCACGCCCTGGGCGAAGAGTTCCTTGGCATCGCCCTTGGAGCCCACGAGCTGGCGGGAGTAGTCGGGCGGCACCTGCGC
The DNA here is from genome assembly GCA_023399375.1 of Pseudomonadota bacterium. Lineage (GTDB taxonomy): Bacteria > Desulfobacterota > Desulfovibrionia > Desulfovibrionales > Desulfovibrionaceae > Solidesulfovibrio. Next base: position 10,890 of record JAEWPX010000087.1, read on the forward strand.
CACGTTCATGTAGAGCTTGATGTCCTTGTAAAGCTCCTTGAGCTGGTTGCCTTCCAGAGACAGGATGAACGAACGCGGCTCCTTGAAGTAGCTGGCGGAGACGATGATCTCGGCCTTGCCGTCGCCGTTGATGTCGAGCGTGCTGACCTTGAGCAGCTTGAGGTTGGGCGAGACGGCGTAGCGGGCGATCGGCATCAGCTGGCGGTCTTTGAAGGCGTAGGTCTCGATGGAGTCCTTGGCCATGATGACGACTTCGTTTTTGCCGTCGCCGTTGAGGTCGTCGATGGCGATGCCGCTGGAGACGATGGGCATGGACTGGCTGCGCCACACGCCGGGCGTTTCGGCCGGGCCGGCGTAGCGGAAGTTCGGATTGAGGTAGGCCTTCTGGTTTTCGTTGGTCTGGTTGACCACGAAATCCGGGTTCATCTGGTTGATGGTCTGCTCGCCGGCGGCTCCGGCCGCGGCCGGACGCTTGAAGATTTCGTTGTTGAGCGACTGGGCGGCGCGCTCCATGGCGGGGATGAGGTCGGCAAGCTTGGTCGTGAAGTTTTTCGGCCATTTCTTGCCGTCACGGCCGACGACCGTGATGTCCACGCTGGCCTGGTCGCCGGAGACGGTGATGGACCCGTAGGCCAGGTAGTCCGCGCTGACGGCGGCCAGGGCCTTCTTGGCGTCGGCCTCGGAACCCGGGGCCTTGGCCAGGGCGGCCGAGGATTTGGCCTTGTCCAGGGGGGCCAGGTGGCCGGGCCAGTTCATGCGCGATTCGAGCATGCTCTGCGCGCCCTGGCCCAGGTACTGGAATTTTTCGGGACCGTGCACGGTAAAGGGGGCGACGACGTAGGTCTTGGCCTCGGCGGCGAGCGCCGGGGAGGCCAGGCACAGCATGGCCGCGACCAGAAGGACGAGGCGACGGAAAAGCGTCATAGGGAATTCCTCCGGGTCCCGAACTGGGACCGATTTGTCCGGGGACGTGGCCGGGCGCAGGGCCCCAAAGGCCGCGCGCCCTGCATTACTATCAAAGCCGAGGCCCTTGCAAGGGCGGGTTTCGCTCCTCGCCGAATCGCAATGTGCTCCGCCGCCCCGACATGCTGCCGTGTGGTCGCTGCGAAGGCGCTGCGGTTACGCCTCGCGCGATGTCACGGAAATGTCGCGCCCCGGGCCTTGCCAGAAGGCCGCGCGCGGCGCTAGAGGCTTTGCCGCCCGCTTCTGGAGTGGCCCCATGCCGCGTTTTTCGTTTGCCGTCTTGCTGTTTTTCTCCCTTCTGGCCTTGCCCTGCGCCGCGCGCGCCGGCGACGACGCCGCAACCGTGGTCGTCGACGCGGGCAAGACCCTGCGTCGGACCAGTCGGGAACTGCTCGGCATCAACGTCAATTATTTCATGGACGCCGACGGCAACCGCCGCCCGGGCGCGCGCAAGCTCGCCCGGGCCGTCCTCGACCTCGGCGTCGGCACGTTGCGCTATCCCGGAGGCGAGAAGTCCGACGGCATGCTCTGGGCCGCGCCGCCTTTTCGCAAGCCCGGGCCGGCGCTCGCCCGCCTGGGGCCGGACGAATGGCCCTCCAACGACGCCCGGGTCTACGACCTCAAGCGCAAGCGCTTCGTGCACACGCCCCTGGATCTCGACGCCTTCATCCGCCTGTGCCGCCGCACCGGGGCCGAGCCCGTCATCGTCGTGGCCTACGATTCCATGTACAAGCCGGGCTCCCCGGGCGAGACCGTGCCGGACATGACGGAGCTGCTCGAAAACGCCGTATCCCTGGTGCGCTACGCCAACATCGAGCGCCGTTACGGGATCAAATACTGGGAGATCGGCAACGAATCCTATTTCTACGTCTACAACGGCGGGGCGCGGGCGGCGGATTACGCCCGGGATTTCCAGGTGTTCGCCGCGGCCATGAAAGGTGTGGACCCGTCCATCAAGGTGGGGGCCAACGGCCCGTCGGGCGTCGACGACGTGGGCGCCCTCGACAACCTGAACGGCGACAAGACGCCCTGGTGGCGCGAGGTCTTCGGCAAGGCGGCCGGAAGCATCGACTTCGTCTCGGTCCACGAATACCCGTGCTACGCCTGGTACGGCTACGACTATTACCGCGAAAACCCCGTGCGGATGCTCGGGGTGTCGGACATCGACACGGCCGCGCGTCGCTACGGCCCGGCCGGGTTCGCCGACCGGCTGCATTACCTCTTGACCGAAGTCAATTCCGCGGACTGGTACGCGCACCCGCAAAACCTGGGCTGGAAGCACGAGAACACCCTGGGGCACGCGCTCGTGCTTTTCGACATGCTCGGCCAGGCCGTGAGCGACCCGCGCGTGGTGACGGTGCAGATCTGGGCTACGCGCTGGCTGCATAACGACGACAAGCCGGAACTGTGGGACGCGCTCGACGGCAAAAACGAGCCCCTGCCCACGGGCATGGCGGTCAAGCTGCTGGCGCGGGGACTCGGCGACCGCATCGTGGCCGCCTCCGACGCCCCGGGCGTGCGCACGGTTGCCGCCTGCGACGACCGCAACAAGCGGTTGACGGTCTACCTCATCAACAAGGACGCGGCCCGGGACGTGGACGTGCGCATCGCCGGCGCAAAGGTCGACGGCAGCGCCGCCCGCGAGGTCTACGGCGGCAAGGGGGCCGACGACCACAACCCGCGTCTGGCAAGGGAAGCCGCCGTGCCCCTGCGCGAGGGCCAGGCGCGGCTGCGCCTGCCGGCCGAATCCCTGACCATCCTCACCGTGCCCGTAAGCGGCGACGGGACGCACTTCGCCCGGAAAAAGGCCTGGACGGCCAAACCCCGCAGCCTGGGCTAGCCCCGTCTCCCCACGAGTTGTCCTTCTTCGCAATGCCGCGCCCGTCCGCTCCAAGCAAGCATGAATCATCCCCTTTCGGGGTGGTCCAGGAGGGGCCCTCGGCCCCTCCTGGCCGCCGGAGGCCTCTTCCACTTCATCATCTTCCTCTCACTTTCGCA
>JAEWPX010000107.1 GCA_023399375.1 Pseudomonadota bacterium
CTTTACATCGTGCGCTGCCGCGCCGGAACCTGGGACGGCAACGCCTGATGCTGCCTGACGCGCCGCTTTTTTCCATCATCATTCCCTTCAAGGCTCCCGGCCCCTACCTCGCCGAGAGCCTGCCGCATCTGCTCGCCCTGCTCGAGCCGCGCTTCGAGGTCATCCTGCTGCCCGACGCGCCCATGGACGTGGCCGCCTGGACGGGCGACACGCGCGTGCGCGCCGTGGCCACGGGCGCGGTTTCGCCCGCGGTCAAGCGCGACCGCGGGGCCGAGCAGTCGCTCGGGGAATACCTGGCGTTTATCGACGACGACGCCTATCCCGACCCGGCCTGGCTCACCGTGGCGCGCATCGCCTTCGAGGACCAGCCGCAGCTCGCCGCCGTGGGCGGCCCGGCCGTGACGCCCGCCGACGACCCCTTCTGGGCCCGGGCCTCGGGCGCGGTTTTTTTGAGTCGCCTGACCGGCTTTCCCGAACGCTACCGGCCGACCCCGCCGAGCCGCGACGTGGACGACTGGCCCACGGTCAACCTGATCGTGCGGCGCGACGCCTTTTTCGCCGTGGGCGGCTTCGACACCGCCTGCTGGCCCGGCGAGGACACCAAGTTCTGCCTGGACCTCGTCCATAAAAAGGGTGGCGTCATCCGCTACCTGCCCGAACTTTTCGTCTGGCACCACCGCCGGCCGGGACTCAAGAAGCACCTGCGCCAGGTGGGCAACTACGGCCTGCACCGCGGCCATTTCGTGCGGGTGCACCCCGAGACGTCGCGCCGGGTGCGCTACTTTTTGCCCGCGGCCTGGGTGGTCTTCCTCGTCGCCGCCGTGCTCCACGGTTTGGCCGTCCTTGCCGGCCTGCCGGTCTGGGGCTGCGGCGGGGCGCTGATCGGCCTGGGCTTCGGCGCGTACGCTTTTTTCCTGGTCCTTATCCTGTGCGACCTCCTGCGCTTCGAACCCTTGCCCGTGGCCCTGGCCGCCATGCCGTTCGTCGCGCTCACCCATGCCTGGTACGGCCTGCGCTTTTTGCAGGGCCTGACCAAAAAGAAACTGATCAGCAGCCTCGGCAGGTAACATGAAGATTTCCGTGGCCTATCCGCCGCTTTCCTCGGACAAGGGAACGCCGCTTCTGTCCCAGAACCGGCAGTTCCAGTGGTTCACCAACCCCACCTACATCTATCCCATGGTGCCGTCCTACGCCGCGAGCCTGCTCGCTTCCCGCGGCCACGACGTCTCCTTCGACGACGGCATCGCCGACGAGATGGCCTACGACGCGTTCATGGCCGATCTGGTCCGGCGGGCGCCGGAGCTCGTGGCCATGGAGACCAAGACCCCGGTCGTGACCCGGCACTGGAAGATCGCGGCGGACATCAAGGCGAAACTGCCGCACACGGCCGTGGTGCTCATGGGCGACCACGTCACGGCCCTGCCGCGCGAATCCATGGAAAACTCCCCGGCCGACTACGTCATCGCCGGCGGCGACTTCGACTTCATCCTGGCCGACCTCGCCGACCACCTGGCGGGCAAGCCCGTGGCCATGCCCGAAGGCGTGTGGCGGCGCGAGAACGGGGAAATCGTGGACGGCGGCATGGGCAGCCTCGCGCACAACCTCGACGAACTGCCCTACATCGACCGCGACCTGACCAAATGGCAGCGTTACGCCTATAAAAACGGCAACTTCAAGTACACCCCCGGCACCTACGTCATGGCCGGACGCGACTGCTGGTGGGGCCGCTGCACGTTCTGCTCCTGGACAACCCTCTTTCCCGGCGCGACCTACCGCACGGTTTCACCCGAGCGCCACGTGGCCGAGATCGAACGGCTCGTCGCCGAGCGCGGCGTGCGCGAGATCTTCGACGACTCGGGCTGCTTCCCGCGCGGGGCGTGGCTCGAGGAGTTCTGCGGCCGGCTCATCGACAAGGGCCTGCACAAGAAGGTCGTCATGGGCTGCAACATGCGCGTGGGCGAGCTGACCCAGGACCAGTGGCATCTGCTCAAAAAAGCCAATTTCCGCTTCATCCTCATCGGGCTCGAATCCATGTCCCAGGCCACGCTCAACCGCCTGAAAAAGGGCATCCAGGTCTCCCAGATCGAGCAGACCGTGGCCATGGCGAAAAAGGCCGGGCTCGAGCCGCACATCACGACCATGGTCGGCTATCCCTGGGAAACCCGCGAGGACGCCCGGCGCACCATCGATTTCGCCAAGTCGCTTTTCTCGCGCGGCCTGCTCAACACGCTCCAGGCGACCATCGTCGTGCCCTATCCCGGCACGCCGCTTTTCGACGAGGCCAAAGCCAACGGCTGGCTGACCACGGAGAACTGGGACGACTACGACATGCGCGCCTCGGTCTGGAAAAGCCCGATCTCCAACGAGGACGTGTTGCAATTCAAGGACGAGTTGTATAAGGCCGCCTTGACGCCGGCGTTCATCGCGCGCAAAATCATGGGCATCCGCGACGTGGACGACGTGAAGTTCCTGTTCCGCGCCGCCGGCAAGCTCTTCGGGCACCTGCTCAACAAAAGCCGCGGCAAGAACTGCGGCTGCAAGTAGCGGACGGTGGCGGCGTCATGATGCCGCGCAACATGCCGCACGCCGGGAATGCGCGTCCGGCGGGACCGAAGACCAGGGAGCGCTAGGCTTGGACCGAGTCTCGGTGGTTGTCACCACCAAAAACGAAGCCAAAAACATCGGCGCTTGCCTGGCCTCCGTCGCCGCCCAGGATTATCCCCGGGAGGCGCTCGAGATCATTGTCGTGGACAACGGCAGCGGCGACGACACCAAGGCCATCGCGCGCGCCTATGCCGACCACGTCTGCGACAAGGGGCCGGAACGCTCGGCCCAGCGCAATTACGGCATGCTCGACGTCGCCACGGGCGCGTATGTCATGTTCCTCGACGCGGACATGATCCTCTCGCGCACCGTCGTGCGCCGCTGCGTGGAAACCATGGCCGCGGGCAAGCACGTCGCCCTGCACATCCCGGAAATCGTGCTCGGCGCGGACTATTTTCCCTCCGTGCGCCGTTTCGAGCGCAGCTTCTACGACGGCACCGTCATCGACGGCGCCCGCTGCATCAAAAAGGACGCATTCGCCGCCGTCGGCGGCTTCGACGCCTCCCTGACCGGCCCCGAGGACTGGGACCTGGACAAGAAGCTCAAATGCATAGGCTCCATAGGCCTCCTGTCGCGCTACGATTTCGACGCGGTGGACGCCTACGTGTCGCGCCTCGCGCACGACGCCATCCCCGAGGCGCTGATCGCCTTCGAGGAGCGTTCGGGCCTTGACACGCCGCTTCTTTTCCACAACGAAGCCGCTTTCGACCTCGGCCGCTACCTGAAGAAGAAGACGTACTACACGGGCAGCGCCGAGGCCTACATCGCCAAATGGACCCGGAAGAATCCGGACGACCCGGATATCCGCCGCCAGTACGGCGCGTTCTACCGGTTTCTTGGCGTCTTCGTCGAACAAGGCCGCTACCGCCGGCTCCTGGCCCATCCCGCCAAGGCCTGCGGCATGTATTTCCTGCGCTTTCTCGTAGGCGTGACGTACCTGGCAAAAAGGACACGCCAGGCCGGGACGTCGTAAACGCCCTCCGGGAAACCCGCCAATCCGCCAAAAGGAGACAACCTCGTGGCAGTCGCCATCGTTACCGGCTCGGCCGGCCTCATCGGTTCCGAAACCGTGAAGTTTTTCAGCGCCAAGGGCTTCGACGTCGTCGGCATCGACAACAACCTGCGCAAGACGTTCTTCGGCGAGGACGCCGATACCTCGTGGAACCGCAAGCGCCTGGAAGAGACCCTCAAGAACTACACCCACTACGACGCCGACATCCGCGATCACGAGGCCGTCTCCAAGATCTACGGCCGCTACGGCAAGGACGTGAAGGCCGTCATCCACTGCGCCGCCCAGCCCTCCCACGACTGGGCCGCCTCCGACCCCTACATGGACTTCACCGTCAACGCCAACGGCACGCTGGTCATGCTGGAGAACTTCCGCAAGCACTGCCCGGAAAGCGTGTTCATCTTCACTTCCACCAACAAGGTCTATGGCGACACGCCCAATTCCCTGCCGCTTATCGAAAAGGAAACGCGCTGGGAAATCGATCCGTCCCACCCCTACAACGACGGCATCGACGAGACCATGTCCATCGACCACACCAAGCACAGCCTGTTCGGCGCGTCCAAGGTCGCGGCCGACGTGCTGGTGCAGGAATACGGCCGCTATTTCGGCTTCCATACGGGCGTGTTCCGCGGTGGCTGCCTCACCGGCCCGGCCCACTCCGGCACGCGCCTGCACGGCTTCCTGTCCTACCTCATGCGCTGCTGCATCTCCGGCAACAAATACTTCATCTACGGCTACAAGGGCAAACAGGTCCGCGACAACATCCACTCCCACGACCTGGTCAACAGCCTGTGGCACTTCTTCGAGAAGCCCCGCGTCGGCGAAGTCTACAACATGGGCGGCGGCCGCTACTCCAACTGCTCCATGCTGGAAGCCATCGCCATGTGCGAGGAGATCTCGGGCAAGAAGCTCAACTACGAGTATCAGGAAACCAACCGCATCGGCGACCACATCTGGTGGATCAGCGGGCTCAAGAAGTTCGAGCAGCATTACCCGACCTGGGAGATGGAGTACAACGTGCCCACCATCCTCAAGGAAATCTACGAGACGCAGAAAGACGTCGTCGAGACGGCGTAGTCGTAAAGATAAAGATGCCTCCGGCGGCCGGGGGGCCATGATATCATGTCGCCCCCCGGTCCCCCCCGATGGTGGGGGTGCGACCCGGATTTGCACGCACGCCGCTTCGCGACGCACGCGCAAACCCGGGCCGCACCCCCACAGTCGGTTGACGGTGCTAGGGCAAATCACGCAAACTCGCCATCGGCTCGTAGCGAGCAAGGTGAAGTGAGTCACCTTATCCCCCCTTTAAAAGTTTTTGGGGAGGGTGGAGGTACCGGGGG
>JAEWPX010000119.1 GCA_023399375.1 Pseudomonadota bacterium
CCCCCGAGGAGTCCCTTCATGCGCACCATGCTCGTCACCGGCGGGGCCGGGTTCGTCGGCAGCAACCAGGCCGTGGCCTTCAAGCGCAAGTACCCTGATTTGAAGATCATCGTGCTCGACAACCTGAAGCGCCGGGGCTCGGAGTTCAATCTGCCGCGCCTCGTGGCCGAGGGCATCCGGGTCGTGCACGGGGACATCCGCAATCCCGAGGACATGGAGTTCGACGACAAGATCGACGTGCTGCTCGAGTGCTCGGCCGAGCCTTCGGTGTTGGCGGGTTTCGGCGGCTCGCCCAAGTACCTCGTCAACACCAACCTGACCGGCACCATCAACTGCCTGGAAGTGGCCCGCCGCAACCAGGCGGACGTGGTGTTTCTTTCCACGAGTCGCGTCTATCCCTACGATCCCATCAACGCCGTTCCCCGTCGCGAGGAGGCCACGCGTTTCGTGTGGGACTGCCCCGAGGGCCCGCGCGGCTGGTCCGCGGCCGGTCTCGACATCGATTTCGATCTCAACGGCCCCAAGTCCATGTACGGCGCGACCAAGCTGTGTTCGGAGTTCGTGCTGCGCGAGTACGAGGCCATGTACGGCGTGCGCGCGGTGATCAACCGCTGCGGCGTGATCGCCGGCCCCTGGCAGTTCGGCAAGGTGGACCAGGGCGTATTCTCGCTGTGGGTGCAGGCCCATTATTTCAAGCGCAGCCTGTCCTACATCGGCTTCGGCGGCATGGGCAAACAGGTGCGCGACCTGCTGCACGTGGACGATCTGTTCGATCTTCTCGACATGCAGCTGGCCGATCTTGAGAAAGCCAAGGGGAAAGTCTATAATGTAGGCGGCGGGGTGTCGTGCAGCTTGTCGCTTTTGGAAACCACGCGTATCTGCGAGGAACTGACCGGCAACACCATCGCGATACGCGGCGACGCCGAGAACCGTCCGGCGGACCTCGCGATCTACATCGGCGACAACCGGCGGGTGACGGCCGATTACGGCTGGTCGCCCAAGCGCGACGCGCGCACGATTCTGGCGGACCTCTTTGCCTGGGTCCGCAGCCAGGAGGCGAGCCTCAAGACGCTGGCCACGCTCTAGGCCGGCGGATCGGAAGCCGCCCCGACCAGCAAAGGCGGGCAAGCATGATTTCGCAACGCAAAGTGGACCATCAGCGGATGATCGCGGACGCGCGGACCATTCGGGAGAACATCAGTCGGGCGCGGGGGTACTTGCGCCGCGACGAGTTCTACCGTTGCATCGAGTCGGCCAACGACGCCCTGGTGCTCAAGAGCACCGGTGCGGCGCTCGGCATGGGCCGTTCCGAAGTGGACCTGCTGTTCGCGGAAATGTGCGACGAATTCAGCCGCCATCCCCGGGTCGTGGCGTTTCTGGAGAGCATAGGCGTCACGGGCGGGCAGTTTCTGCGCTACAAACCCGGCGACGAGACCTTGCTGATCAAAAAGCTCACCGCCTTTCGCATCAAGATGGAGGAGCTGGAGCAGCGGGAAAAGGATCTGGCCGACGCGCACCACTCCCGGCAGCGGGAAGAGTGGCTGCAGCTTGGCCGGGAGCATCTGCGTCAGAAAAGCTATCCCAAAGGCAAGGTCTACCTGCGCCGCGTGGCCGAAACGTACGGCGAGGAGCCCGACGTCCTGCGCGAGGTGGGCACGCTTTTTCTGGAAGCCGGGCTCCTGACCGAGGCGGCGGAGATGTTCGCGGCGGCCATCGAGCGTTTCCCGAACGACCAGCAGGCCTGGCGGTTGGCCATCGACACCGTCGACGGCCTCGGCGAATTCAAGAGGGCCGAGGCGCTGTACCTCGACGCGGTCAAGGTCTTCGGCGGCCATCCCATGACCTTCCTCAACATCGCCAAGTTCTACATGAAGTGGAACCGCAAGGACGACGCCTACGATTACGCCATCCGCGCCCTGGACCTGGACCCGAATCTGGCGGAAGCCGTCGAGATCCGCAACAAGGTGGAGCGCTAGGCCGTCGTCCTCTATTTCCCGATGCAGAAGCGGTCGAACACGGCGGCCAGCATGTCGTCCGGCGTGGTTTCGCCCGTGACGTCGGCAAGCAGCATGCAGGCCGTCTCCAGGCGTACGCCCAGCAGATCGTAGGGCAGGTCCGCCTCGATATCCGTCAGCAATTCCGTCAGCTCTGTTCGCGCGGCCGCAAGGCACGCGGCTTCGCGTTCGTTCGGCGCGGCGGCGTCCGGTTCGATGGGGCCGCCGTCGCGGGTGAGGCGCGCGCGCATGGCCGTAAGCAGTCCCGTGAGCCCGAACCCCGTGCGCGCGGAAACGGGCACCGTCTCGAGGCCCATGGCGGCAAGCGCCAGGTACGGATCGGGATCGCCCGGCGGCAGGTCGGCCTTGGCGGCCACGGCCAGCGTCCTGCCCGGCCCGAGACGCCGCAGGAGCGCGTCGGCTTCGGCGTCCGGAGCATAGGGCGCCGCGCCGTCCACCACGTAAAGCCCCAGGTCGGCCGTTTGCGCCAAGTCCAGCCCGCGCGCCTTGCCGGCGGCCTCCACGGCGTCGGGCGTTTCGCGAAGTCCGGCCGTGTCCGTCAGGCGCACGGGCAGTCCATCCAGGTCGAGGCCCTCTTCCAGGTAGTCGCGCGTGGTGCCCGGCAGATCGGCGACGAGCGCCCGGTCCGTGCCGAGCAGGGCGTTAAAGAGGCTCGATTTGCCGGCGTTGACCCGGCCGAAAAGCGCCACGCGCGCGCCCAAGCGGAAGGGGCGGGCGCGCCGTCCGGCGGCGAGCAGCGCCTCGATGCGGGCAACGACGGCCGAAACCCCCGAGGCGAACGCCGCCTTGGGCAGGCATTCGACTTCCTCCTCGGGAAAATCCACGGCCAGGCAGAGGCCGGCGCGCAGTTCGTCCAGGGCGGCCGCCAGTTCCTTTACGGCCCGGCTCACGGCCCCGGACAGGCGGGAAAGCGCCAGGCCCGCGTCGGTGTCGCCACGGGCGGCGATGAGTTCGGCCACGGCCTCGGCCTGGGACAGATCCAGGCGGCCGTTTAAAAAAGCGCGCTTGGTGAATTCCCCGGGGCCGGCCGGACGCGCGCCCAGGGCGAAGCAGGCCGCGAGAACCCGGCGCAGCACGGCCGGCGCGCCATGGCAGTGCAGCTCCACCGTGTCCTCGCCGGTGTAGCTGCCGGGGCCGGGCATGAACGCGGCCATGCCCGAATCCACGGGATGTCCGACGGCATCGCGGATGGTGCCGTGGTGCAGCCGGTAGGGCTTCATGCCCGAAAACTCCGGCCGGGCAGAGGCGAAAAGGCGCGACGCCATGGAAAGCGCCTGGGGGCCGCTTAAGCGCACGATGCCGACGCCGCCGCGGCCCGGGGGCGTGGCCACGGCGGCGATGGTGTCGGTCGGGGCGTCGCGCAGGACCGGCATGGGCGCTTACGCGACCGCGGCGCAGCTCGTCTGCGCCAGGAGCGTTTTGATGGCCCGGCCCATGCGGGCGATGCCTTCGGCGATGCGCTCGGGTTCGGCGTTGGAGAAGTTGAGCCGCATCTCGCGCGCGCCGCCGCCGTCCACGAAGAATGGCCCGCCCGGCACGAAGGCCACCTTTTCCTTGATGCACAGGTCAAAAAGCGCGAACGCGGAACAGCCTTCGGGCAGCGTCACCCACAGGAACATGCCGCCCTCGGGCTCGGTGCAGACCACTTCGGGCGGGAACTCGGCCTTGATGCGCGCAACCATGAGGTCGCGCTGTTCGCCGTAGACCTTGCGGATGGTCGCGATGTGCGCGTCGAGGTCGTTGTGGGCGAGATAGTCGATGAGCACGCGCTGCACGAACGTGGAGCAATGCAGGTCCGAAGCCTGCTTGGCCGTGACGAGCTTGGGCAGGCTCTCCTTGTCGGCGACGACCCAGCCCAGGCGCAGGCCCGGGGCGGCGATTTTGGAGAAGGTGCCGAGCATGTAGGCGTCGCTCGTCATGAACGCCGAAACCGGCGGCTGCGGCTCACCCATGAAGCGCAGTTCGCCGTAGGGGTCATCCTCGACGAAGACCGCGTCGGCCACGCGCAGCGCCTCGGCCACGGCGCGCCGGGCCTCCAGGGAATAGGTCAGGCCCGAGGGGTTCTGGAAATTGGGCACGGCGTAGAACATCTTGGCTTTTTGGCCGACGAGGACGTCGGTGAGGCGGTCGATGTCCGGGCCGGCAGGGGTGAGCGGCACGCCGGCGAAGGCTGGCTCGAACACGGAAAAGGCCTGTATGGCGCCGATGTAGCCGGGCAGTTCCACGGCCACCACGTCGCCGGGGTCGAGGAAGACCTTGCCGAGCAGGTCGAGGCTTTGCTGGGAGCCGTTGGTGATGAGAATGTTGGCCGGATCGACGTCCATGCCTTTCTTGGCCTTGTAGCGGGCGGCGATCCATTCGCGCAGGGCGGGTTCGCCTTCGGTGACGGAGTATTGCAGGGCGGCGGGGCCGTTTTCGGCAAGTACGCGTGCGGCGGCGTCGGCCATGGGGTCGGTGGGGAAGAGGTCGGGCTTGGGCAGGCCGCCGGCAAAGGAAATGATGGACGGATCGGCGGTGACCTTGAGGATTTCCCGGATGAACGAACGGCGCACCTGGGACATGCGTTTGGCGAAAGCGGGCACGATGCAACCTCCTGCGGTGGAGGCCGCGAATCTGGCGGGCGACTGGCCCGTCGATGCGGCCGGTCGCGTTACGATAACGCGAAAGGGTGGGAGATTGAAGCGTTTTGTCGCATGCGGCCTGGAGCCGCTTGATACGGCGCAATGACGGGGTTGACCAGTGTCCGCCGCGCGGCTATCCGTCCGCACGCTCCCGGCATGAGGCGCAGCGAGAGAAAAAGCCAGATGCTGAAATTAGATGTTGACAAAATCGCGTCCTCTCCCTAGGTTCCAGTTCCTTCGCGTCGGGATGTAGCGCAGTCTGGGAGCGCACCTGAATGGGGTTCAGGGGGTCGGAGGTTCAAATCCTCTCATCCCGACCAAGATTTCCAAGAAATTTGGGCCGTTAGCAAACTCTGCTAGCGGCCCATTTTTTGGTATTCAGGGGGTAGGGTTCACCAACGGTGTTGGCTAACCGTTGGTGCTTCCCGCTCCATCTCCCCGCCCCGTCTGATTTTTCCCTTCTTTGCCCGTCGATTTGGCCCATTGGCCCGGAAACTGTGCTGATTTTATTGAATAAATTTTTAATATATTGATATTGTTCAATATATTTAGTTCCGGTCGCAGAAAAATTCAAATCAGATGGTTGGGAAATTTTATTCACCGAAACCGTTTGGTTTGGAAAATGCTCAAGGAAATTCAGCGTATTCGCGTTGCGAGGATAACATGGACTTCAAAGCGCAGAACATTTTCTGCGGAGTATCGGTCGTTGAAATTGATGTCCTAATAGAGGGTTATGCGACTATTTAGTCGGTTAGGTAGGTAGCTTTTGTTGTTCGCAACTTATGAACATTAGGTCGTTACTCCAGGCAGAAACTGAGAACGAGCAGCTGAATAGTCTTTATTTAAGACGCGAGAAAGGAAGCGTTGTCGATTGACGGACGATGCCATGTTAGATATTTATAAAAAAAGTTCTTTAAGGGACGAATTTAGAAAACTTTTAACGGAGGAGATGCTTGTGAAGAGCACACGAATCGGCGGGACTGGGTCGATCTTCTGCGTTATCATGCTGGCAATGTTTATTTTTTTCGGCAATCTAGCTCATGCCGCAAGTAATGAAACTACGACAAGTGGATCGAGGAATAGTCAAACATCGAATCAGCAAAAAGGTAACAGTGGTAAAGGTGTCGCCAACACCAATTCGGATGATAAAACATACACCCACGGTCGGAGCTCGAGTGTTAATAAGCCTGATCCAAGAGACAACGACAACACATACACCCACGGTAGGAGCTCAAGCGTTACCAAAGGCGGTCCTGCTAATTGAAAGGGTCGGGGATGTACTTGGCTCTTTGCCTAAGATTTTGAGTATATGGTTCAGCTCGCCAGATGGGGCCACGTAGAGTTTCGCTCCACTCAGGAGGGTTCCCTGGGAACATTGATGAATTACTGGGCTTACGGCTAAGACAGCAGTAAGCCCTTTTTTAAGGGAGGTTTACAGCGGTGCACATTTTTTAGATCAAGCAGCCCAGATGCTGCTGGTACGGTGAACATCCGTAGCCCCTTTTCTCGGTGGATAACCGGGTGGATAACCTATTGGCCTGGGATTCCAGGGGAATGGTTATCCGGGGCGACTCCTTGCTTTGTTGTTCGGGGGGGGGGCGGTTCCGCAAGCGCCATCGGCCAACCGTTGGGTTCCCCCTCTTCATCGTCGCGAACCACCTTCTCAAGTTTCATATGGTCCGAAGAGCACCGGGCAGGTCAGTAGCCGAAAGCTGGATCGATGCTGAATGAGGACGACATATCTCTGATTACTGGATCAAGTAGAGCTTTGAAGGATGGTTCGTACACGAATTCAAACGAAGCAAGGATGTCATGAGCCAGTAGTGTTTTTCGGTAGAAGATGTCCTGGCCTTCTAGGCCAGAGATGACGAAGAAATCCTTGCCCATGTGCTGGTACGTCACTCGGCGGCCGGGTTCGTTGAGGGCCTGGGCGAAGGCTTGGGGAATGGTTTGTTCAAGCACGTCGTTGAAGCCAGCCCAGCAACGAAGCTCGGCTCGTCCACGCAAGGCGGTGAAGACTTGGCCGTCGCCCGCATCCGATTCTCCAAGCGGCTTGAGGAGGTGTCTGGGCCAAGCCAGCACATAGCCATATTTGTGATTCGTGTAGCAGTCATATTCGGCTGTCCGCGAACACACCCTGTCTAGCTTCGCCTTGGTTTCCTGAGTCGGTTCCTTGGCCGAGATGCCTTGAGATGCCACCAGGGCCAGCAGCAATGTCGCGAAAAGGGTCGCAAGCCATTTCATCTTTTCCCCCGCTCGACGGCAAAAGGCCAAGCGATGTCCTGGGCGGTCTTCAGGGCGACCGCCCCAGCGCCCTACGGCCCAGAGGCAGGCCTGGGGGCTTCGCCAGGACCCAGGTTCACGGGGGCCTGGCCTGGACGAACAATCCACATTCGAAACGGCTGGTCAGCCCCCGCTTGCTTGTCGTCGTATCCGGTGAAGACCAGGGCCTTGCCGTCCGGAGTCCAAGCCGGAGCAAAGGCCGTGATGTTCCCTGGGGTGAGCCGGGAGACCTGACTGGACTGTGGATCGTAGAGAAACAGTGCGGAGCTCAGGTCCGGAACTTTTTCCCGGAAAAGCGGGGAGCCTTCAACCGGCATGGAGAAGGCAATGGACCCGGTCTTGGGCTGCGGGACGAAACGGTCCGCGCTGGTGAAGGCCCCCCTGCGTCCGTGGGAGAAATTTGTAAGGGGCGTCTTACCCGTTTCAGAGCCGTCCGGAGCCAGTTGGTAGAGTTGGCGCATGTCGTGGTAGATAATGCGACCATCGGCCGGCGAGAACACCGGCTCGAAGAAGTCGTCGCCGGCCATACCGCCGGCCTGGGCCAGCTTTCGCGGTTTTTCGCCCGGGCGTACGGACCACAATTCAGACTGACCGGTTTCAGTTCGGCGAACGAAAATGACGTTCCCTCCGTCCGGGGAGAAACTCGGGGAATGCAGGTACCCGCCGGGCTTGGCCAGTATGCTGGCGTTGCCGGAGGCGATATCGCACAACGTCAGCCGCGCCTGGGCCGGGTCGTCGCCATGTTCTACCCAGACAGCCTGGCGTGCTCCCGGCGAGAGGGTAGGCTGACTTCCATGACCAAGCCTCCTGGGCTGGCCCCCGGTCTTGAACATTACCGCGTCGCCCAGGGTGTAGACCAGTGGGGGGATCGCTACTTCTGCCCGAAGCGGCGCGGTTGTCATGAAAACGAGCAAAAGACTGGTCAGAAAACAGCGTCGCGCCATGGGTTGCTCACTTGAAGCGGTTATTTGACCCCGGAAACGCAGCAGTCGTCCTGACGGGCCTTGGGCACGGCTTTTTTCATGCAGCATACGGAATTCCCATTGAAGGGCGCTTGTTGGATATGCCCGGGTTTGACCCAGGTGAAGGCCATGCATGCATCCGTGTCTTGACACAGGCTTTGGCAGTCTGCGGCCGAGGGGGATGGGAAGACGCACTGCAGGTCCAGCCCTGGCCGGTCAATCCCCCGCTCAAGCCCCGTGGACGCGGAAGGAGGCGCCGCAGCGCCGGAATTGCCCGCTGGGGCTTGGCCCTGGGGTATGAATTCCGCAGTAAAAGCCGCCGCCGCCGCCCGACGGCTGCAATCGGCAAGGCCACATTTCTTGGGTTCAATCAGGTGGAATTTCCTGGAAAAAGTTTGCGCCGGTATCTGATACTCGGTGCGGGATTTGAACACTCGGATGGAACCATCGGGCTGCGGGTCACTCGAAAAGGCCGAGCGGGGTCGTTCGTCAAACCACGATTCGGATTTGACGGCCTTCCAGCCGTCGTTGTCGTATTGTAACAATTTGTCTCGAGAGCTGGAGTTGTCCCTGGCGTAGTAGGGGCTGATAGTGAGCGTGACGACGAGCGTGCCTGGCCCTGTAATGGTAAAGGGGTAAATTTCGCCACCCGCGTCAAACGAGGTAAGCCCAAGGGCCGTCCATTCCAGGCGACCGCTCGCAATGGTGCCGGCCTCGGCCGTTGCGCCAAAGCACAAGAGAACGAAGAATGTCGCAATAGTTGAAATATGCCATGCCATGTTTTTCAACGTATTGGTCGTCATAACCGCATTCCCCAGGTAGGATGGATTGAGACTTCTTAATGTTGTTGATTACAAGATCATGGTTTCTTTGTCCACTGCGTATGACCTCGGCGGGAAGAACGTGTTTGGTGAAATCGGTCGCGTATGTCGAGATTTTGTCCAATCTATCGATATGCCAGATGTTTTTTTTGATTAAATACTTCGTATGAATAACTGGAGTGGGTTGTGGAGGATGATTTGTTCAGGCATACTCAACACAAGGACAAGATTTGTTGGAATGAAGACAACTCGTTTGGAATGCTCCGCAGGATGGAGGATGTCTGCGGCGCATACTAAGAAATGGTATGGCCGATCTCCGGGATGCCGACATTCATTTCCCTGAAGATCATTGACGCCAGCGGTCCGGTTTGCCACTCTTTCATAGAGTTGGCGTACGTTTTTGCCGGCACAGCATCCTGATATCCATCCGACCAGGGGGTAGTATGAGCCGCGTCGTCAAATCTGAAGTGATAACGCCGCTGTTGGCCTGGGACATCACTGTCCCCCTGCTTACCAACCGCTTCATGCTTTTCGATTTCGCGCGCTGGATGCTGTTGACGTATGGCGTCATGCTGCTGGTGGCCTGCCTGATCGGCCTTTTCACCCGGGACCTCGGGGTGTTGTGGAACGTTTGTCAGCTTTTCGGACTTGTCTGCTCCGGAATAACGCTGCTTTTTGTGTTGATTATGCTGATCTTTTTTCGAAATCGCATGGAATTGGCCTTTTCCGTCGACAAGGACGGGGTCAATGCCCTGGTGGCCAGCCGCAGGGCCAAGGCGGGGACCCGTCTCGCCATGCTGTTGGGGGTGCTGGCAGGCAAGCCCGGGGTGGCGGGGGCCGGCCTTCTGGCGCGAGCCCAGGAGAACACCCGCCTGGAGTTCGCCGAACTGCGTCGAGTACGCTTCTCGCCTGGGCCTGCGGTCATCAGTCTGCGCGACAAGTGGTTCCGGCATGTCCGGTTGTATTGTCGTCCTGACAACTACGCCGAAGTGGAGAAGTTGGTGGAGAGGGGGCTTGCCCTGGCCGCGTCCAAGGTACGGCCGGAACGGGACCCTAGTTGAGGGGACTCGGCGGCACGTCGGGCAGGAGCATGCGCCGCCCGGCGCGATCAGCCAAACAACGAGGAGGGGCCATGGGGCAGATGGCTTGTTTCACGGCATCGGGCGTGGTGTTTGGCCGTTTGCTTCTGGCTGTGGGTTGTGTAGCCGCACTGTTGCCTGCGACCTTTGCCTGGGGGCGGGGCTTGCAGCTGGGGCAGGTGGCGGTGAGCGTGGATAATGGAAACAATCTGCGTGCGGCGGGTGGCCGTGACCACAATTCTGCCAGGATTCTCGGCACGCTTGACGCCGGAGAGTGGGTCCGCATTCTCGGCTTGGAAAACGCCTGGGTCGAGGTGGAGCGTTACGACGGCAAACGGGGTTTCGTGCATGTAAAATGCTTGGTCCCCGTCGAGCAATATATCGCCGCGCAGAAAGATCCGGGAGAATTCCGTTGTGCCAGGGAGATGCCGCGTCGCTTTGAGGCTGACTTCGGAGTTGACGCCGGACAGGGCGTTATCGCTCTGGAGGATGTTCCCGACCTCTTTGGCGGCGGGGCAAGAATCCGGGTGCTGTCTGGCTCGGGCGACACGCTTTGGCTGGGGCCTGTCGGCGACGTGTATGACGTGCGCGGGCCAGTGACTCCCCTGTTTTTCTATTGCCACCACGGCGGCGTGTCCTGGCCGGAGCTCGTCGGCAACTTCGGCGGCGGCGCGCAGGTGGAAATACTCGCGCCAATCGGCCAATCGGATGTTTCCGTCAGCGCATTTAACCGCATTCGCTGGAACGGGAAGGCTTTCGAACCAGTTTTTGCGGGTCTGTCCCTTGTGGAATCGCCGAAAGGGTCCGGCAACTTTGTTTTTGAGCCGTACGAAGGGAATAGCCGCGGAGTTCGCTGGGTGATGTCGTTTATCAAGTGGCGCGGCCACGGGGTGGCTGAGGCAGATATCAACGAATATGGAGAGAAGGCGGGCGGTACGGAATTGCTGGTTGGCAAGGCCGCCCTGCGCTTTACGTCCAGAGGAGCGCAGCTTGTGGATTGGATTGAACCCATGCGCGCCGCCCCATGAGGGAGTGGCCGTCTCATGTATTTCGTCCCGGGGAAGAGAACCCGCCCCGGGACGAATCCAGGGTATATACTACTCTATGAGTTCCGCACTGTCGCGCGGCACGGCGCATTCAGTATGCGAAACACGTGCAGCCGATGCCCCAGTTTCCCCGAGGGCCTATCACGGTGTGCGTATGCCTGTGCAGAGGCTCGCCGCAGGTGCGGGCGCGACACAAGGACAGGCCTGCCTGTTCGCCATGTTGCCAGGGCGTCATGGCCGGGTACTTGCCCGTGGGGGACCAGTCCGGCGAAACCGGCGGTAGAGGTGGCGCAAGGGAAGCGAACTCCTCCGCCCCGTGCACGATCTTGCCGTCCATGATCGTGAGCACGGATTCGATGCCCTTTATGGCCTCGTCCGGCACGCTGAAGTAGTCGGCCGAGAGCACCGCCGGTCGGCCAGCCGGCCCGGGGCCAGGACGCCCTTTTTCTCCTCGTCGCCGGAAAACCAGGCGCTGCCCCGGGTGTAGAGCTCCAGGGCGGCCGTGCGGTCCAGACGGTTGTCGTTCCCGTACAGGGGCAGGCCGCCGACGGTCTTGCCGCTGGTCAGCCAGTACAGGGAAACCCAGGGATTGTAGCTGGACACCCGGGTGGCGTCCGTGCCGGCCCCGACCGGAATGCCGCGCTCGCGCATGAGCCCCACGGGCGGCGTGCGCCTGCCGGCCTCGGTCCCGTAACGGGCCACGAAATACTCGCCCTGGAAAGCCATGCGGTCCTGGATGGCGATGCCGCCGCCAAGGGCTCTCACACGATCGAGGTTTCGCGGCGAGATGGTTTCGGCATGGTCGAAAAACCAGCGTAAGCCGTCAAAGGGGACCTTTCGGTCCACGTCCTCAAAGACGTCTAGGAAACGGGAGATGGATTCGTCGTAGGTGGCGTGCAAGCGAAACGGCCACCGTTTTTCCGCCAGCAGTCCCACGACCTTGGCCAGTTCCGCCTCCATGACAGGCTTGAGGTCCGGACGCGGTTCCAGGAAATCCTCGAAGTCGGCGGCGGAAAAGACCAGCATTTCGCCCGCGCCGTTGACCTTGTAGAGGTCGTTGCCCTGGCCCGGGGACACGGTCTTGGCCCAGCCGGCGAAATCCTCGTATTCCGCGCCGGGACGCTGGGTAAAGAGGTTGTAGGCCAGGCGCACGGTCAGTTCGCGCCGTCCGGCCAGATGCTCGATCGCCTTGTAGTCGTCGGGATAGTTCTGGAATCCGCCGCCGGCGTCGATGCAGCTGGTCAGGCCCAGGCGGTTGAGTTCGCGCATGAAGTGCCGGGTGGAATTGACCTGGTCGTCGAAGCCGAGCTTGGGGCCCATGGCCAGGGAGGCGTAGAGGATGAGGGCATTGGGCTTGGCCACGAGCAACCCGGTGGGGTTGCCGTTTTTATCCCGCGCGATGTGCCCGCCCACGGGGTCGGGCGTGTCCTTGGTATAGCCCAGGACGCGCAGGGCCGCCGCGTTGAGCAGTGCCCGGTCGTAGAGGTGCAGCACGAAGACCGGGGTGTCCGGGGACACGGCGTTGATTTCGGCCAGGGTCGGCATACGGCGCTCGGCGAACTGGAATTCCGTCCAGCCGCCGACCACCCGCACCCATTGGGGCGGTGGCGTCCGCCTTGCCTGTTCCTTGAGCAGGCGCAGGGCGTCGGCCAAAGACGGCACGCCGTCCCAGCGCAGTTCCATGTTGTAGTTGAGCCCGCCCCGGATCACGTGGATATGGGAATCGTTGAGCCCGGGGATGACCGTGCGGCCCGCCAGGTCCAGGCGCAGCGTATCCGGTCCGGCGTACGGAGCCAGGTCCGCCGCGTCGCCGACGGCCAGGATGCGCCCGCCGGCCATGGCTACGGCCGTGGCCTGCGGTTTGTTCGGGTCCAGGGTGGTGATGCGTCCATTGGTCAGCACGATATCGGCAGCGTTTGCGTTCATGGTGGAGCATCCTTTGCGGTAGGGAACAGCCAGCGGGCCAGCAGGCGGGTGACGGCGGGCATGACCAAATAGGTCATGAGAATCACGATGATCGCCGTTTCCGCCAAGCCGACGAACCAGAGCGGTAGGCCGCCCATGATCGGCGCGAAGGCCATTCCCACGAGATTGACGAGGGCGTAGATGGCTACGATCGTCACCAGCGCCATCTTCCAGCGCGGCGGCGGGCCGACCGCGGCGGCCCGGGGCGAGGCGAACCAGAATTCCAGGCCGTAGCCTTTGCGGTAGCGGATGGGGGAGGCCCGGAAGCCTTCCGACTTGCGCAACCATTCGCCGCGCGCGGGGGATGTTTCCCAGGCCAGGAGATGGTCCAGGGAATCGAAGCGGAAGATGACGCGGTATTCGTCGGAAGCTTCCCCCGGGCGCATGACGATGTTGCCGAGGTGTCCGGGAAAACGCGCCGCTTCCGCGACGATTCCCTGATGCTAGGCTTCGAACTCCGCTTCACTGCCCGGTTTGATTCTCCAGGTCGCGATCACGGTGAGCGGGCCGGAGGCGTCGGTCGCAGCCTGGTCGTTCATGTCTCCCCTCACTTGCCTGTGACCCGGCTGGCGGGCGCACCGTGCACCATGGTGTAGGCGTATTCCACGCCCTGGCCGTACGCGCCGGCATGTTCCTTCACCACGGCCAGCACATCGTTGTAGGTTTCCTTGCGGGCCCAGTCGCGCTGGTACTCGAGCAACACCTGGAGCGCCGTGACCGGAACGGCCCCGGCCTGTTCGATGCGGCGCATGGCGGCGTTGTGGGCGGCAAGACTCGTGCCGCCCGAGGCGTCTTCCACCGCATAGACTTCGTATCCGGCGCCCATGGCCTCCAGGGCTGGAAAGACCAGGCAGACCTCGGTCCACAGGGCGGCCATGATCAGCTTCTTGCGCCCGGTTTCGGCCACGGCCTTCACAAAGGCCTCGCTCTCCCAGGAATTCATGCTGGAGCGTTCGATGGGCTCCTGCCCCGGAAAGATATCCAGGAGCTGCGGCCACATGTTGCCGGAGAAACTCTTCGTTTCCACGGTGGTCAGGATGGTTGGAACCTTGAAGATGCTGGCTGCCTTGGCCAGGAGCAGGACATTATTCACAAGCGCCTGGCGATCGATGTTCGCCACGCCAAAAGTCATTTGCGGCTGGTGATCGATGAAGATCACCGCACTATTCTGGGGGGTTAATAGCTCTGTTTTCATGGTTTTCTCCTTCAACAGGCGTTCATTTCATATCGTTTTAGTACATAATCATGGAGTCTCGGAAGTCACGGTGCTCGGGCCATTTGTCCCGCATTGTGCTTGCGTTGAATCCGACGACAGGCCGCAGATTTGTCTCAAATCCCGCGAAATAAGTTTCAAATCATTCGTCAATCCACAGCCTTTGAGGTAAGGTCGCATCCAGTCAGGGCAGTCTATTTTTTCGGGTTCGCGGCCTTACAGCCGCATCACACCCGGGAGTTTCCAAGTGTTCGACCGTGTGGACAAGGGGGAATTCCTCAAACGCGGGGAAGCAGGCTGGCACTATGCGTGAGATCGCCGTCATCGGGGCCACGGGGTATGTCGGAGCCCGGCTTGTGCCGGTCCTTTTGCACGAGGGACACGCTGTCGCGGCCCTGGGGCGGTCCGCAAGCAAAATCGCCGGCAGGCCGTATGCCGCGCATCGCAATCTGCGCATCGCCCACGCCGACGTGATGGACGAGGCGTCCCTGTGCGCCGCTTTGGAAGGCGTCGGCGTCGCCTACTATCTGGTGCACTCCATGAACGCGGCGATCAGGGACTACGCCGCCGCGGACCGCGTCGCGGCCGAGAACATGGCGAAAGCGGCGGCCCGGGCCGGGGTGGGCCGGATCATTTATCTCGGCGGGCTGGGCAGGAAGGAAGATCACCTCAGCCGCCACCTGCATTCGCGCACGGAGGTGGGCGCGCTCCTGTCCCGGGGCTCCGTTCCCGTCACATGGCTGCGGGCGGCCATGATCCTGGGCTCGGGAAGCGCCTCCTTCGAAATCATGCGCTATCTGGTGGACCGGTTGCCGGTCATGATCGTGCCGCGTTGGGTCGATACGAAGTGCCAGCCCATCGCCATCGCCAACGTCCTCGACTACCTCGTCGGCTGTTTGCACAGCCCCGAGACGGCGGGGCGCAGCTTCGACGTCGGCGGGCCGGACGTGGTGAGCTATGGCGAGCTGTTCGACATCTACGCGGAAGAGGCGGGGCTTCCCAAACGCAGGCGGCTGCATGTGCCGTTTTTTACGCCGGCGCTCAGCGCGAGGTGGATTCATCTGGTCACGCCGGTGCCGGCAAGCATCGGCAGGCCCTTGGCCGAGGGGCTGCGCAACGAGGCTGTCTGCACGGAAGAGGCCATTCGCGCCTGTGTGCCGGTCCGTTTGATCGGCTGCCGCGAAGCCATCCGCGAGGCCCTCGCGGACACCCGGGAAGACCGGGTCGTCAGCTGTTGGTCCGACGCCGGGGATATCCGTCCCCCGGCCATGATTTCTCCGGGCGACCCCGGGTATGCCGGCGGCACCGTGCTGGAGATGAGTTACGCCTGCCTGGCGCAAGGGGCGGCCGCGCCGTTGTGGAAGGAGGTCGTCGCCATCGGCGGCAAGACCGGCTGGCTCTATCTCGACGGGTTGTGGCGGCTGCGAGGCTGGTTCGACCGGCTGATCGGCGGCATCGGTCTGACCCGGGGGCGGCGGCAGGGAGGCGTGCTCGCCCCGGGGGACGCCTTGGACTGTTTCCGGGTGCTTGGGCTTGTGGAGAACAGGCTGCTGCTGTTGCGTTTCAACATGCGTCTTCCGGGAGAGGCGGTCTTGCGGATCGCCTTGGAGGAAGAGGGGCCGGACCTCGTGCGGCTTCGGCTGAACGCGCTTTTCCGGCCGCGCGGCCTCGCGGGGCTCGTGTATTGGGCGTTGCTCAAGCCGGCGCATCGCCATTTGTTCAAAGGGCTGCTGCGGACGTTGGTGCGACGCGCGCGCCTGCCCCTGCGCGAACCTCCGGCGCCTTACCAGGGCGGACGCGAGGTCTGCGTCCTGCCCGAAGCGGAAGGCCGGCGGGACGGATCGCGCTAGGGACGCCGCGGCGTCAGTGCGGAATGTGCGCCAGCCCGACCCGGATGAACGAGTAGAAGGACATGGCGCACATGGCCAGGGCCAGGGGCAGGGTGACGGGCAGCGTGCGATTCGCGGCCGGGGCGAAGCGGGCGAGCATCATGCCGGCCATGGCCCCGATGGGGAAGAGGTAGCGGCCCTGGGCCTGGAAATCGGAAGTCCAGGAGTGCCAGGTGGACTGGAACACGGTGAGCGCGGCGAAGAGCAAAAAGACGAGCACGCCGGACGTGCCGCCGCTGCCGCCGTGCATGACGAGCGCCAGCGCAAGCGCGCCCACAAGCGTCCAGAGCAGGTAGCCCATGTAGCGGTAGTAGATATAGGGCGCGTAGATCTTCATGTAGTCGTAGACGCCGAACGAGGTGCGAAACGACCAGATGTGCCAGGTCCAGACGGTGAAAAGCTGGGGATAGGTCAGGCCCTGGTCGCGCATGCGCAGGCCCCAGAACTGGGTGCCGGCCTCCTGGGCCGAGGGCTTGTAGTCCTCGCGGGCGTATTTCTCCGCGTTTTGCGTGGGCACTTCCGGCCGCACGGTGCGGTTGATGAAGACGTTGTGCCCCCAGCGCGCGCCGAAGATCGCGGCGGCGATCATAAAGACCACGGCGGCGTTTTTCGCCGCCGCGCCCATGTTGCGGACGTGCAGGCCGCACACGCCGAAAAACGCCAGGGCAAACGCCGCGAAGACGTAGAAATTCTGTTTGGAAATGACCACGAGGCCGAGCAGGAGCCCCATGTACAGCAGGCGTCTGGCATCCTTGTCGCGCAATGTCAGCGGCAGGGGCGTGACGGGCGGGTCGAGCCGAGCCGTCAGGTAGACGATGCAGAAGGTGAGGAAGGTCGGAAAGGCGTCGCCGTTGAAATAGCTGAAAACGTACCAGAGCTGCGGCGTGATGAAAAGCGGCACGAACGCTATCTTGCGGTCGTCCGGCAGACGCAGGAACAACACCATCAGGATGGCGTAGAGAAAGATGTCGAAAAAGCGCAGGGCGATATAGTCCTTTCCCGCCAGGGGCATGATCAGGTGCGCGAACTTGCCGGCGAAGAAGTAGACGATGTCGAGCTGCTGCAGGTAGCTGATGCCGTAATTGCTGAAGGAATGGGCCAGCCGCGGGTCGTCCAGCGCCGGAAAGTCCCAGTACGTGATGAAGTAGCGGGCGGCGTTGATATGGTCGAGCTCGTCGGGATGGACGTTTAAGCGGCTGCCCGTGGCCATGGCGACCATCAGCGCCAGGATGCCGACGCCGAGCAGGCCAAAGGCCAGGTTTTTCAGCATGGTTCTGGTCATGGCTCAGGAGCCTTCCTTGCAGACGGCTTCGAGGATGGCTTTGGCCCCCCGGGCGAGCAGGGTGTCCGCCAGGGCGCGCCCGAGCGCCGCCGCGTCGGCGCGGCGGCCGCTTACCGTGTCGCGGTAGGTCTCGCCGGAGTCGGGATGGGCGACGAGGCCGGACAGGGTGAGCGCGTCCCCGTCGAGCACGGCATGGGCGGCGATGGGCACCTGGCAGCCGCCTTCCAGGCGGGCGAGGAAGGCGCGTTCGGCGGCCACGGCGTCGCGGCTTTCGGGATGGTCGAAAAAGGCCAGCATGGCGGCGGTTTCCGGGTCGTCCAGGCGGTATTCGATGCCGAGCGCTCCCTGGGCCGCGGCGGGCAGGAAGCGGGGCGGCGTCAGGCGCACGGCCTTGGGCGCGCAAAGGCCCAGGCGGTTGAGGCCCGCGGCCGCGACGACGATGGCGTCGAACAGGCCGTCTGTGAGCTTGCCCACCCGGGTGTCCAGGTTGCCGCGCAGGTCGGTGATGTCGAGGTCATGGCGGATGGCCGTGAGCTGGGCTTTGCGGCGCAGGCTGCTCGTGCCGACGCGTGCGCCGGCGGGCAGGGCCTCCAGGGAATCGTGGCGCACGGACAGGAACATGTCGCACGGGTCTTCGCGCTCGGGCACGATGCCGACCACGAGGCCCTCGGGCTGCTCGGCGGGCACGTCCTTCATGGAATGCACGGCGAGATCGGCCCGGCCGTCGAGGAGGGCTTCCTCGATTTCCTTGACGAAAAGCCCCTTGCCGCCAACCTTGGCCAGCGGCACGTCCAGGATCTTGTCGCCCTTGGTCTTGATGGGCAGCAGGTCCACGACGAGCCCGGGATGGGTTTCGCGCAGCCTGGCCGCCACGTGGTTGGCCTGCCACAGGGCCAGTTTGCTGCCACGGGTGGCGATGACGAGTTTGTCGCGCATGTACGGTGTCCGGACGCCTGGGAGCGTGGGTTGCAAACGGCCGCGGACCGCGGGGGACGCTTTTGGCGTCGCCCGCGATCCGGGCCGGTCATGGTTGCGTGGGGTCGGCCTCGTGTCGCACCCTTGAACAGGATCGGGGGCTTTTCGGGGGCAACACGGTCGAATCGTTTTATTTCTTGAAAAGTACCCAGGTATTTTCCAAGGGCCGCGACACTAGTGGCAGCTGGCGCAGTTGCCGCCGGCGCATCCGGCGCAGCCGCCGCCCGAGGACGGCGCGGCCGTGCGTGCGCCGGTCTGGCCGCCGCCGGTGCGCGTCCGGCAGGTGGACATCAGTTTTTTCGTGTCGCCCGAGGCGCATTTCGGACAGGGCGGGCAGGTCGTGGCCGAAGCGGACACGATATCCTCGAACTGCGCGCCGCATTTTTCGCAGATGTACTCGTAAATGGGCATGGACTGGGACTCCTTCGCAAAAAAGGGATCATGGCCGGCTACGGACGCCCTATCGGCCTTCGAGGTAGGGCTCGAGCTCCATGACCGCCTCGAAGAGGTAGTGGTCGGTGAGCTTGCACAGCAGGTGCCCGATGGCGATATGCACCTCCTGGATGAGCGCGGTGCGCTCGTGGGGCACGAGCAGGGCCAGGTCGCAGGCGGTCACGATGGCCCCGTTCTTTCCTGCCAGCCCCATGGTCACGCAGCCCTTCTCCCGGGCGGCGCGCAGGGCGGCCAGGACGTTTGGGCTGTTGCCGGAGGTGGAAATGCCGACCACCACGTCGCCGGGCCGGGCCAGGGCCTGCACCTGCTTGGCGAAGACCTGGTCGAATCCGTAGTCGTTGCCGATAGCGGTAAGTATCGACGTGTCGGTGGTCAAGGCCAGGGCGGGCAGGGGCGGGCGTTCCAGCTCGAAGCGGTTGACGAACTCCGCGGCCAGGTGCTGGGCGTCGGCGGCCGAACCGCCGTTGCCGCAAAAAAGGATCTTGCCCCCCCGGGCCAGGGATACGGCCATGGTCCGGGCCGCGTCGTCCACAAGCGCCGCGTTTTCGTTGAAAAAACGTGAGCGAAGGGCGAGCGCCTCCTCGGTATAGGCGGCAATGAGCCGCATGGTGGTGTCGGACATGGTCTCCCCTTGGCGCGAGGCCGAGGCCGGCGTCGCGCAGGGCCTTTGTAGCCAAAGGCCGCCCCGCTGACAACGCGTAAGGCCGGCTAGGCATTCGCGGTAAAAAAGGCTAGGGTCGGCAAGACCGCCTCGGGCCGAGCAGAAGCACATGCAACCATCACTTTTGGGACGGATTTCCGACGAGGGCTGCGTGAGCCTCATCGGCATGGCCGGGGCCGGCAAGACCACCCTGGCCTCGCTGCTCGCCCGCCGCCTGGGCTGGGCCAGCCTGGACACGGACCGCCTCATCGAGGCTACGGCCGGAGCCAGCCTGCCGTCGCTTCTGGAAAAACTTGGGCTCGAGGGATTCCTCCGCCTGGAAGAGGACGTCGTCGCCGGGCTTGGCGTCAAGCGCTGCGTGGTCGCCACCGGCGGCTCGGTCATCTACGCCCCGCGCGCCGTGGCCAGGCTCAAGGCCTGCGGCCCGCTGGTTTTTTTGTCCATCGACCTGGACACGTTCCTGGCGCGCCTCGGCGATCCCGGCCAGCGCGCCTTTGTCGTGCCGGCGGGGATGACGCTGCCCGAAGTCTTCGCCGCACGGCAGCCGCTCTACGCCGCGGCCGCCGACCTGACCGTAACGAGCTGCGGTGTTTCGCCCGAGGCGTGCGCCGCGCAAATCCTGGAAGGAATCGCCTCGTGACCGCACCGTTTCCCGCCTCGCGCCGCCGGGTCGTCCTGGCCAAGCTCGCGAAGCTCTACGCCGACATGGACGCGGCCTACTCGGCCGCTGCCGCCGCCGCCGGACTCGACTGCGCGGGCTGCGCCGAGAACTGCTGCGTGAGCTTTTTTCAGCACCACACCCATGCCGAATGGCTCTACCTCCACGCGGGCCTCGACGCCCTGCCCGCCGAGAAGCGCGAGGTCTACGTCGCCCGGGCCCGGGACTACGTTGCCGCCTGCCGCGAGGCGCTTTCGCGCGGGGAGACGCCGCGCGTCATGTGCCCGCTCAACGACGACGGCCTGTGCGGGCTCTACGACCATAGGCTCATGATCTGCCGCCTGCACGGCGTGCCCAACGTGCTGATCGGCTCCATGGGCGTGCGCGAGTTTCCGGGCTGCGGCCCGTGCCAGCGCCTGACGGCCGAGGGCAAGGGCGGCAAGGCCATGGACCGCACGCCGCTGCTCAAGCGTCTGGCGGCCCTGGAAATGGAACTGTGGGGCAGCCGGCCGGGCCGGCCGCCCAAGGTGGATATGACCCTTGCGGAAATGATCCTGGCCGGCCCGCCCGGGAAGTAGCCGGCGGCCTTGGGGGAGGGGAGATGCGTAGTTCGCGACGTCTGACGCACCGGTTTCCGGTTCTCGTTGCCGCGGGGTGCCTTCTGGCGCTTCTTGCCGGCTGCGCCACGCTTTCCGTGTCGCATCTGGAGTCGAAGCCCATCGCCGCCGGGCCGCCCACGGTCATCGCCATGAAGTATTGGCGGTTCGAATTCTCGGGCGCGCTCTCCGGCCAGTCCTTCGTCATCCGCGGCCGCGCCACGCCCGTGACCGGCGATTTGCCGCCCTGGGTCGACCGCGCCGAGGAGGTCACCTTCGCCGCCTACCTGCGCGACCCGGCCGGCAATGTCCTGGCCAAGGCCGAAAAGACCTATCCGGGTATGCCCCTTGCCCCGGACGCGGCAGTGCCCTTCGAATTCGTCCTCGACCCGGCCGGAAGCGCCGCCGGGGATTACGCCGTGTCCTTCGGCTACCGCACGCTCTTCGGCTCGGCCAAGGCGCGCAGCGCCCTGGGCGCGAAATCGGGGCCGCCGCCGGCGGGTTCGGTCGTTTTCGTCGGCGAGGGCGCGGTGCTCAAGCACTAGCCCGGTTTTTTTTTGGGGCACGCCGTTTTTGCACGCTCTCGCCCCCGAAAAGACAGGCGTTTTTTCGGAGGCGATGCGCGAGTCCGAGACTGCTTCCCGCGCCTTGCCAGCCGGGGCCGCGCGACGTAGGGTGCGGCCCTTCCCGGCCCGACCGGGCGAAACCGGCCGCAACCGGCCAACCCGATTCCCTTGCCGCCCATGAAACGTCGTATCCTTCGCGTCCTCGGCATCGCGCTGCTCGTCGTCGTCCAGGTCGTGGCCGTGTGCTTTGTCGTGGACTTCTTCTTCCGCCGCTACGAAAAGGAGCACGTCTTTTCCTACGCCAGGAGGGACGCCCAGGACTATTCCCTGGAGGCGATGCTTTTGAACGACCACCATGACGTCGTGCAAAAGAAAAAGCCCCGGGACGAGTTCCGCATCCTGGCCATCGGCGACTCCTTCACCTTTTCCGTGACACAGCCGCAATACGGCCTGTGCGCCGCCATCGAAAAAGAGCTCAACGCCATGGGGCTCGACCGGCGCGTGCGCGTGGTCAACCTGGGCTTTCCCTCCATCTCCTTCCCCGACTACCTGGAGCGTTTCTACTTCTGGAGTCAGGCCCTGGAGTACGACGCCGTGGTGTTCAACGTCTACCTCGGCAACGACTTCAACGACGTGCGCAAGACGCCGTACGACCCGGCGGCGTTCAACCGGGAGCTCGCCGACCTCTGCCGCCTGGGCATGGCGTACGGCGCGTACACCCTCGTGCCGCACCAGTATCCGTTCCGCTTCATGGATTTCATCAAGGCGCAGGTGCTCTTCAAGCTGCAAAGCGACAAGGAATTGCGCCGCCTGCTTTTCCTGCCCGACCTCGACGCCCTGGGCGTGCTGCCCGACGGGGCGGACAAGCGCTACCGCTCGCTTTTGCCCCTGTCCCCGGAGCAGATGGCCTCGGAGCGCCGCTCGACCATGAAGCCGTTTTTCAAGGACACGATGTTCGCCTACGAAAACGACATCCCCTGGTACGAGCTGCTGCTGGCCACGGCGGCAAAACTGCGCGCCTCGGGCAAGCCGGTGCTGGTCATGCTCTCCCCGCCGGAGGCGGCCGTCTCGCCGCAGGTGGGGGCGGCCGCGGCCAAGGCCCTGGACAAGGACGTCAAGGACGCCGATTTCGCCCTGCCCGGGCGCGTCACCCGGGAGCTGGCCCGGCTCGTCGGCCTGCCCCAGGACGACATCCTGGACCTGACGCCGTGCCTGGCCGGCACCACCCCGGACGGCCACGGCGCCTATTCCGGCCGCGACACCCACTGGAGCCCCGAGGGCAACGCCTGGGCCGGAAGCCTCGTGGCGCGCGCCCTGGCCGCGCGCTGGTTCGGCCGCGAGGACGGGGCCGGCTGCCCGCAGCCCGCACCGGCGTTCGAGCCCATCCCGCAACAGTTGCTCGCCCCGCTGCCCGAGGCCGCCGCCGAAGCCGCCGCCATCGTCTCCGGCTGCCCGACCGGGCGCTGACCCCGTCCCGACGCCCTTTCGCACGCGTTTTCGGCATAGCCGTCGCCGCCGCAACCGCGGCAGGCGACGGCGCGTTGACGGGCGAGTCGTTTTCCGGACGGCGAGCCCTGCACGGAAAGCCGTTGGCCGTGCCTACCATTTTGTCGGCGCTGCGACGAAAACGTGCGGTGTCGCGTCGTTGTTGCAGTGTGCCCATGGCGAAGACGGCTGTATTCCGCGCATCGCAGGGTTGGCACGGCATTTGTAGGAACCTCTGCAACCCCAGTTTCCAGGGCTTGCGGCCGGTTGGGGCAACCTCCTCCTGGCCGGCCGACAACCCAGCGCTTCTTGAGTGATCGGCTTTTGGTTTCCGTGTTTGGCAGCAGAAACGACGTTGCATCGGGCAGCGTCGTTTTTGTTTTTATGCATCTCTGCAATCCTGTCGATCGAAGCACCATTTCGCAAGGAAAGGTGTTCGTTCGTAATTGTAGAAATGTCTGTAAAGTAAGACAATTTTGTGCTCGTACTTGTGCTGTCGCTGTTGCCTTTGTTTGGCTATCATCCTCGTATGCCTTGTATTTTTCTCCAGTGGTACGGGCTGTGCTTTGTCGGATGCAGCTTCTTGCAGGGGGGCTGGTCTCGGAAGGGGCGGAGAATGCGCGCGCTCCTTCCGGGTCAGCCGGGAGAAAATCCGCAGACAACAAGGTTTTGGAGGGTTCATCGGATGCGTAAGATCGCCATTTACGGCAAGGGCGGCATCGGCAAGTCCACCACCACGCAAAATACCGTGGCCGGCCTGGCGGAAATGGGCAACCGGGTCATGGTCGTGGGCTGCGACCCGAAAGCCGATTCCACGCGACTGCTCCTCGGCGGTCTGCAACAGAAAACCGTCCTCGACACCCTGCGCGAGGAGGGCGAAGACGTCGACCTCGATGACATCCTCAAGGTCGGCTACAAGGACACCCGCTGCACCGAATCCGGCGGCCCGGAACCCGGTGTCGGCTGCGCCGGCCGCGGCATCATCACCTCCATCAACCTGCTCGAACAACTCGGGGCCTACCAGGCAGACAAGAAACTCGACTACGTCTTCTACGACGTCCTCGGCGACGTCGTGTGCGGCGGGTTCGCCATGCCCATCCGCGACGGCAAGGCCGAGGAGATCTACATCGTCTGTTCCGGCGAAATGATGGCCATGTACGCCGCCAACAACATCTGCAAAGGCATCGTCAAATACGCCGACGCCGGCACCGTGCGCCTGGGCGGGCTCATCTGCAACAGCCGCAAGGTGGACAACGAACGCGAGATGATCGAGGAGCTGGCCAGCCGCCTGGGCACGCAGATGATCCACTTCATGCCGCGTGAAAACCAGGTCCAGCGCGCGGAAATCCACCGCAAGACCGTCATCGACTACTCCCCGGAGCACCCCCAGGCCGACGAATACCGGGCGCTGGCCAAAAAGATCCACGAAAACGAGATGTTCGTAGTGCCAAAGCCCCTGTCCATCAACGAACTGGAAAAGCTGCTCATCGACTTCGGCATCGCCAACTGACGCGTCCCCCGCGCGCCAGCCGTTGCGCCGGAGGGAGTCTAAAGGCTCCCTCCGGCTTGATCCCCGCGTCCGCGGAGGGTGAACGCATGCATATCGCCGCCTATCTCGAAGTGCTTGCCAAGGCGCAGACCGTGTTCGACCTGCGGCTCCTGGCCGCGGCCGGAGGCAGGGCGGCGGCCGCCGTGGGCCGCTGCCTGGACCCGGACGACCTCGCTCCCGAAGGGCTCGCCCCGGCCCGCGACAATCTCCTGTCCCTGTGCGGCCGGGAACTCGGCCGCTACGCCGCCGGGCAGGCCACGGCCTACGCCGGGTTCTGCCTCGCCATGCAGGGCGGGGGGCTTGGCGGAAGCCGGGCCGCCGCCCTGACCGCCCGCCTGGAGCGGGCGCGCGCCGCCCATGTCCGGGCCATCGACCGCGGCGACCAGGACAGCCTGCCGGCCTGGAAGTTCCTGGGCATGCTCTACGCCCTCGACCCCGTCGTCGACGCCGCGTTCGAGGACGCAGCCGCCGCGCCGTACCGCTGCTGCCGGGACATCACGGCCCTTTTTCTCACGCGGCGGCCCGCGTCCGGGGCCGTCGCGCCGCTGCACCTGCTCGGGCTCGTGGCGTTTGCCGCATTTTTCTCCGTCTACCACCTGGATTTTCCCGCCTTCATCCGGCTCCTCGACCGCCACGGCCGACCCCTGGCCGGGAACGCGGCGGCGTCCCCGCCCCGGGTCCTGCCGCCGGGCATGTCCGTCTGGCAGCCGCCGGCCGGGGGCTTTGCCTGCAACTGACGCGTCCCCTTTACGGAGGCTGCGGGATGGGGTAGCGCCGTAGGGCCGGCCTGCGCCGGCTGCCGGCGGCTGCCCCATGACCATCCGCATTGCGCTGCGAAACCTGCTGCACGACCGCGTGCGCCTGGCCGTCACGCTCACCGGCGTGGTCTTCGCCGTGGTCCTCATCGCCGTTCAGGGCGGGCTGTTCGTCGGCTTCACCCGGGCCACCACCTGCGTCATCGACAACACCGAGGCCGAAATCTGGGTGGCCTCGCGCGGGGTGCGCAACTTCGACGTCACCCACCCGCTGCCGCCGCGCAAATTCCACCAGATCCTGGGCGTGCGCGGCGTGGGCCGGGCCGAACGCGTCATCGTGCGTTTCGCCAACTGGAAAAAACCCGCCGGCGGCCGCGAATCCGTGGAAGTCGTCGGCTTCGATCCGGGCTCGGGCCTGGCCAGGCCCTGGAATGTGCCGCTCGGAACCCTGGCGGCGCTCACGCTCCCCGACACCGTGGCCGTGGACGCGCTCTACCTCGACAAGCTCGGCATCGCGGGCGTCGGGCAGGCCGTGGAGATCGGCGACCGCCGCGCCAGGGTCGTGGCGCTCACCTCCGGCATCCGCTCG
>JAEWPX010000135.1 GCA_023399375.1 Pseudomonadota bacterium
CTCCCTGGCCCCCGAAGACCGCGGCGGCGACGGCATGACGATGGTTGTGCTGAAGTAATTTTATGCCTCCGGCGGCCAGGAGGGGCCGACGGCCCCTCCTGGACCACCCCGATAAGGGAAGAGGGTATCCTCCCCGAGCAAAGGGAATTTTTCCCTCCCGAAGTGTGAAGGGAATCTGGCGGCTTGATTGGAATACGGCACTGTAACCAAGGGCACGCGGCACCATGGACCTGTTTTCCTTTCCCCCCTTGAAACTTTTTTGGGGAAAGGGGCGCGGGGGAAATCCCTTTTCCCCAAAAAAGGGGTTTCCCCCGCATCTTCACTTCCCACTCCCATGAAACGTGACGCGGGGACCGTAGCGGCGGTGAAGGCCAGGGCGAACATCGCCGAGATCGTGGGCCGGTACGTGAACCTGAAGCCCGTGGGCGGCAGGCTGGTCGGGCCGTGTCCGTTCCACCAGGAAACCAAGGGGTCGTTCAACGTCCATCCCGACAAAGGCTTTTTTCATTGCTTCGGCTGCCAAGCCTCGGGGGACGTCATTGATTTTTACTGCCGCATCAATGGCCTGGAATTCCGGGAGGGCCTGGAGCGGCTGGCCGCCGAGGTGGGCGTGGACGTGGGCCAGGCCCGGCGCGACCCTCGCGCGGCCAAAAGGCGGCAGGAGCGCGATGCCTGTCTGGCCATGCACGAACTGGCGGACCGCTATTTCCGGCATGTGCTCGCTACGCCGGCCGGGACTCCCGCCCGGGAGTACCTGGGCCGGCGCAAGGTCAGCCCGGAGATGGTCGAGGCGTTCGCCCTGGGCGTGAGCCCCGCCGGCTGGCAGGGGCTGGCCGATGTGCTGCGCTCGCGGGGGTTCGCCGAAGACCAGGGCGTGCTGGCGGGGTTACTCAGCGCCGGAAAAAACGGCCGCGTCTGGGACCGCTTCCGCGACCGGCTCATGTTTCCCATCCGCGACGGCGGCGGGCGGGTGATCGCCTTCGGCGGACGCACCATGGGCGACGGCGAGCCGAAGTATTTGAACAGCGCCGAGACGCCGATCTACACCAAGGGCCAGCACCTCTACGGACTCTACGAGGCGCGGCCGTACATGGCCAAGTCGCGCCGGGCGCTTCTGACCGAGGGGTATCTCGACGTCATCACGCTGCACCAGTTCGGCTACGGCGACGCCTGTGGCGTGCTCGGCACGGCGCTGACCCCGGAGCAGGCCAAGCGCCTGTCCGGGTTCGCCTCGCGTGTGGACCTGGTGTTCGACGGCGATCCGCCCGGGCGAAAGGCGGCGCTGCGCGCGGCGCAGATGTTTCTGTCCCTGGGCGGCGGCTGCCGGGTGGTGCCGCTCCCCGACGGTGAGGACGTGGACAGCCTGCTCCACGCCGCCGGCCGCGAAGGGTTCGACGCCTGCCTTGATCGTGCCGAGGACGGGCTGGCGTTTTGCTTACGCGTGGTGCGCGAGACGTACGCACCCAAGGAAATAGCGGCCTGGGCCGTGGAATTTCTCACGGGCCTCGGGGATGCGGCTCTGCAATCGGTCTTCATTCCCCGGGTGTCCTCGGGGCTGGGGCTGGCCGAGCGGGAGCTGCGCCAGTCGCTTGGCGAGGCCGCGCAGCGGGGTCGGCGGCAGCCCGCGGCGGCTGCGGCGCGGCCGCGGCCGGAGACGCTCGACATTGCGCCGCGCGACGCCGAACTGCTCGCCTTCGCCATCCGCCGCGCCGACTACCGCACGGCCCTGGCCGAGGCCGGCGCGGCCCAGGCGTTTGCGGGAGCAGGGGCCAGGGAATTTTTCGCCAAGCTCGTCGGCGACGCCGCCGACGATCCGGCGGCGCGATTGGATACGGCGCAGGCGGCCTTCTGGGCCAAGGCGCTGTTGGAACCGGTGGAAAACGACGACCAGGCCGCCGCCGTGTTTGATGGTATTTGTCGCTTTCTCCGCGATGCCAGGGAGGGCGACCGGCGGCGAGCCTTGACCGAGGCCATCCGTCGGGCGCAGGCGCAGGGCGCGTACGAGGAAGTGTTACGGCTTCTGGGGGAACTGCAAGCCCTTTCCGGGAGGGGAGATGAGTAATCTCAAGGAAATCCAGCAGATCAAGAGCCTTATCGTCAAGGGAAAGCAGAAAGGCTTTCTCACGTTCGACGAGGTCAACAAGGCCCTGCCGTCCGAGGTGAACAACCCCGAGCAGCTCGAAGAGGTCATCGCCATCTTCGACCAGCTCGACATCAACCTCGTGGACACCGACAAGGATGGGCGCAAAATAGAAGTGGCCAGCGCCGAGCCGGAAGATGCCCCGGACTCCGACCTGGAGCTGACCGAAAGCGAGGACACCCTCGACTATTCCTCGCGCAGCACCGATCCGGTGCGCATGTATCTGCGCGAAATGGGCGCGGTGCCGCTGCTCGACCGCGAGGGCGAGGTGGTCATCGCCAAGAAGATCGAAAACGGCGAGATGGACGTGCTCTACGCCCTGGTCGAAGTGCCGGTGGCCGTGGAGGAGCTCATCCAGGTCGGTGAGGACCTGAAAATCGGCCGCATCAAGCTTAAGGACGTGGTCAAGACCATCGAGGAGGACGATCCGTCCGAGGACGAGATGAACCAGCGCCAGCGGGTCATCTTCCTGCTCGACGAAGTCAAGGCCGCCTTCCGCAAGAAGCGCAAGATCTACTCCAAGCTCGACCAGTGCGCGTGCCTTGACCGCCGCGTCGCCGGCATCCAGAAGGAGATCATGGTCTTCAAGGACGAGATCGTCGTGCGGCTGCGCGACATCAAGCTCGAGAAGACGCTGATCGACCGCATCATCGAGATCGTCGAGGACTACGTGCGGCAGATGCACAACTGCCAGCGCGACCTCTCGGCCTACATCCTGTCCGTGGGCAAGTCCCAGTCGGAAATCCAGGAAATGTTCGCCCAGCTCGACGCGCGCGAAGTCAACCCCGTCGTGGCCTCCGAATCCCTGGGGCTGACCGTGGAGGAGCTTTTCTCGTTCAAGGAAATGCTTTCGGCCAAGATGGAGATCCTGGACCGGCTGCAGGAGAAATGCTGCCACCACGTGGGCGAACTGGAAGAGGTGCTCTGGCGCATCAAACGCGGCAACTCCGCGGCGCAGCGCGCCAAGCAGGAGCTCATCCGCGCCAACCTGCGCCTGGTCGTCTCCATCGCGAAGAAATACACCAACCGCGGCCTGCAGTTTCTGGACCTCATCCAGGAAGGCAACATCGGCCTTATGAAGGCCGTGGACAAGTTCGAATACCAGCGCGGCTACAAGTTTTCAACCTACGCCACCTGGTGGATCCGGCAGGCGATCACGCGCGCCATCGCCGACCAGGCGCGCACCATCCGCATTCCGGTGCATATGATCGAGACGATCAACAAGCTCATTCGCACCTCGCGTTACCTCGTCCAGGAGCTCGGCCGCGACCCCACGCCGGAAGAGATCGCCGAGCGCATGGATTACCCCCTGGAGAAGGTCAAGAAGGTGCTCAAGATCGCCAAGGAGCCCATTTCCCTGGAAACGCCCATCGGCGACGAAGAGGATTCGAGCCTGGGCGATTTCATCGAGGACAAGAAGGCCTTGGCCCCGGCCGAGGAAGTGGTCAACACCAAGCTCGGCGAGCAGATCGGCAAGGTGCTTTCCGACCTCACCCCGCGCGAGGAGCAGGTGCTGCGCAAGCGCTTCGGGCTCGGCGAAAAGTCCGACCACACCCTGGAAGAGGTGGGGAAGCTGTTTAACGTCACCCGCGAGCGCATTCGCCAGATCGAGGCCAAGGCACTGCGCAAGCTGCGCCATCCCGTGCGCAGCCAGCATCTGCGCTCGTACTACGAAGGCTAAGCGCGCGGAAATTCCGCAATGTGAAAGGGCGGCCCTGGGGCCGCCCTTTTTTCGTGGGGAAGGCGGCGGCTACGCGCCGTGGAAATAGCGTATGTACGCGGCCTGCCAGTCCTCTACTGCGGATTGGAGGCGCGGCAGGGCGGGGTGCCGGGTCTGCGTCGCAGGCAGGGCCAGGACGTTGATATCCCCCAGGTTTCCGAAGATGTTATCGGTATTGTTCCGGAAGTTGCGTTCGCTATAGAAGCGCGTGAAGTGCCAGAAGCAACTCCAGCCGTGCTCAAGGAGCCATTCGAGGCAGGCGACGGTGCTCGGGCGCGGGAACGCTTCCAGATAGAGCGCCGGTTGATGGCGCAGGAGCGTTTCCTGCGCGCCTTGCAAGACCTCCCATTCCATGCCTTCCACATCGATTTTGAGCAGTGCGCAGGCCTCCACGGCGAGGTCGTCGAGGCGCAACACGGGGATGGCCAGCCCTGTTTCCGCCAGGGTGACACCGCCGAAATTCCCGACGTCGTCGATGCGCTTCGCCGGGATTCTGCCCCAACCGGAGTGGCGTCCTGCCGCCGCAGTCAGCAAAGTGACGTGGAAAATCTCGTTGAGTGTCAAGGTCGTTTGCAGGCATTGCGCCATGAGCGGCTGCGGCTCGAAGGCGATGACGCGTCCCTGGTCCCCGACGACCCTGGCCAGCGGCAGCACCGTCGTTCCGAGATTGGCGCCCACGTCGATGACCGTGTCGCCGCACGAAACGTATCGCCGCATCAACGTATTTTCCTCTTCGGAAAACTCGCCGTAAAGAGCCAGGGCCCTGCCAATGGTATCGTCTGCACGCGGCCATGCCATGATGCCGTGACGGCACTGGTCAATGGCTATCTGTTGAAGATCCAGATTGAGCATGCCACACTCCGCAAGCAAGAAATAATGTTCCAGTTGCTACATGCGAGAGCGCAAAAGAACCTGCAGCGGTATAAGGCTCTTTTGTGTACACCAAAAGAAAACTCTCCTCTTTCTTTCAGGGTGTCGTATTAACACTCCGACCATCAAGAGGCAATCCTCGGCGAACGGGGAGCATTTGTCGCCAGGGCAGGCGGCATCACGAAAAAAGGCCGGGAACACAAGGTTCCCGGCCATGAGCTTGACTTGGTAACAGGCGTTGCTACTCACCTGCGTCGGCGAAACCACCATCGACTTCCTTGTGCTTCTTCCAGGAAATCTCCAGGGCGAACTTTTCCTTGTCCTTTTTCTGCGAGGCTTTCATCTCCACGTTGACCAGCACTGAAGGGGCGAGCGTCAATGCTTCGTCGCCGGCGGCGAGGGTGACCACGCCGGATTTCATGTCGCACACGAGCTTTTCCAGGTTGGCGATCACTTCGGTCAGCTGCATCACCCCTTCGATGCGGATCTTGTTCTTTTCCTTTTCCATGGCGCGCTCCTTTGGTGGCGATACGATTCGTGTATGCTTAAAAAATACGGTCGTATTTCTTAAGGTGCGGGTTTAGCCGATGGTTTCGAACTCGATGCAGCGTCCCTGCTTCAGGCTGATGGAGCCGCTGCGTTTGCCGACAAACAGCAGCAGCGGGCGCAGTGCCTCCATGTCGAGGCGGGGTTCCGGCAGGTAGCTGCGAAAAAAAAGCCCGTTGTCGAATATGCGCAGGCTGTGGCGGGTGCTTCCGATCCGTGCAAGCTGCACCGTCAGGCCGGGCACCGGGCCGCGCTTGTCGCCGGGTCTGCGCCAAGTTTCGCCGGGGCGCTCAAGCGGCGCGACAAGAAGTTGCAGCACGTGGCTGAAATAGAAAAGTTTCTCCACGGGCAGCGCATACGTTTCGGGATCGACCTCCACATGCAGCGTCAGGCTGCCGGTCGGGGTGAGCCCCTCCAGCACGCCGCGCAGGAATACCTCGGCGGGATGCGACCCTTCGGGCGGCGGCGGCGACGCGGCCGCGACGAGATTGTGCGCCTCGCCCACGGCGCGGGCATTGGCGCTGGCCGCCGGAGGAATGGCGGCGGTGCGCACGGGATCGGCGGCAGCCGGACAGGGCGTGGACGTGACCGGCTGGGCGTCTTGCGGCAGCGGCGTCTTCGCGAACTGTGCCACTGCAGGCACGTCCCCGTCAGGCGCTTGCTTCACAGCCGCGAGATTGTCCGTCACAGGGGAAACGTCTTCCGCCGGCCCACTTTGTGGAATCGGGCCGATCTGCTCCGGCTCCTCGGTAAGCGGCGCGAATGCGGTCGGTCCGGGCGTCGTTTCCGGCACGTCCGGGGCCAGGGCGATGCTTGCCGGGATGGGGCCGACGGGCTCCGGTTCCGTGGAAACAGGGGCCGTCGCGGCAGGAAAGAGGGCTGCGGCCGGTTGCTGCGGGATGGATTCCTTCGCTGCTACGGCAATGGGGTGTTGCGCACTTGCCGTGCCGGTCGGCAGGTGCGCCAGGGAGGCGTTTTCCGCCGGGGAGACAGGCTTTGCGGCCGTGTCCTTCGCGGTTTCGGCGGCGGCGTGCTTTTTGCGGGCAGCTGTATTCGCGCCGGCCTTGCCGGAGGCGACTTTCGAGTTTGTGGGCGCGGCCTTGGCCGGAGACATCTTCTTTGCGGATGTGCCGGAAACGGCGGCCGGCGTACCGGCAAGGGGGTCCCGACCGAGTCGTGAGCGGGTTGCCATGGTGGGCTCCTCAACGCCGCGTGCGGCCGTGTACCCCCGGCCCGGCAAGTCCGAGTCGGTCGGCGGTTTCCCGGCTGAGCGCGGCGAAATCCTTGGCGCCGGCGCTGGCCGGCGCATAACGGAAAATATCCTGGCCATGGCTTGGGGCCTCGGCCAGGGCGACGTTTTCACGGATGCAGGTCGTAAAGGGTACGCCGGGAAAATGCTCGTGCACCGCCGCACATACCTCCCGGTGCAGGCGTTTCCTGTCGCTGAAGCGGCCAAGCACGATGCCGAGCACCGAAGGGCCCGCCGTTTCGTGCAGTGTTTCCAAAAGCCAGGCAAGGCTTTGCAGGGAGAGGAAATCGGGGGTCATGGGGACGATCACGACCTGCGCCGCGCCGAGCGCCTGCCGCGTCAGCGGCCCGAGGTGCGGCGGGCAGTCGAAAAACGCCACGTCGAACGCGCCGCAGGCGTCAAGGGCTTTGGCGAGCTGGTCGCCCGGGGCTTCGTCCCGGGAAAGCGCCGTTTCGGTCGCGGCCAGTTCCGGCGACGCCGGCAGCACGGAAAGGCCTTCGAGTCCGTCCGGGCACGCCAGTTCCGGGGCTGCGCCGCGGCACAGGGCGGCAAGCCCCTGGCCCGGTTGCGCCGCCAGTCCGAACGATGCGGTGAGGTGCGCCTGCGGATCGGCGTCCACCGCCAGCACGCGCCAACCCATCCCGGCCAGTCCGGCGGCCAGGTTCACGGCGCACGTCGTCTTGCCGACGCCGCCTTTGTGGTTGAGGCAGGCGATGCGGATGCCGGCCGAGGCTCCGGAATACATTGCGACAACATGCCCGGGATGCGTTACAATTTAAAGACAATATCTTGACAACAGGGTAGTCCCGGCGCCCGGCGACGACGTCGCACAATCGTCATATATTCGACAAACACTGCATCATCCTTGCCGGTTAAGCTCACGGAAGATCGAAAATCTTTTGAATATGCAGAGAAAATATTACATTTGAAGGGGCACTATGTCCTTATTACGGTTATTGCAGCAGCGGGGCAGGCCACGCCAGGTGGTCATGCAGCTGACGGATCGCTGCAACGCCCGCTGCGCTCAATGCGGCATGAACGTGACGGCCGGCGGCGCGCGCGGCGACATGGACCCGGATACGGCCAGACGCATCATCGACCGTTGCGCGGCCCTCGGCGTCGAGGCGTTGTCCTTCACCGGCGGCGAGCCCTTCCTGACCGGAACGCTCCTTTTCGACCTGCTCCGCCATGCGGGCAAGGCGGGCATCGCATACCTGCGTACCGGCACCAACGGCTATCAGTTCGCCAACCCAGACGGACTGGATTTCACGGACAGGGTGACGCGGCTGGCCGAAAATCTGGCCGCAACGCCCGTGCGCAATTTCTGGGTGAGCCTCGATTCCGCCGATCCGGCGACCCATGAGGCCAACCGGGGCCATGCCGGCATGGTCGCGGGCGTTGCGCGTGCGCTGCCCATCCTGCACGCCCACGGCGTCTTTCCCACGGCCAATGTCGCACTCAACCGCCATATGGGCGGCCCGGAGGCCCTTGCCGGTCAGGGCGAGACCTTTGCCGCGGCCGCGCGGGAGCAGATGACCCGGTTTTTCGAGACCGCCGCCGCCCTGGGCTTCACCATCGCTAATTGCTGCTATCCCATGAGCGACGCCGACCGGGAGAAGGGCGCGCAGGCGGTCTACGCGGCCACGGCCGCCGATGCCCGGGTGACGTTTTCCAATGCGGAAAAGCTCGAACTCTTCAAAGCGCTTGCCGACGTCGTGCCGCGCCAGCGCAGCCGGCTGCGCGTTTTCACCCCTCTATGCGCCGTGCATGCGCTGATCGGCCAGTATTCCAGGCCCGCCGTACCCGGGCGGCCGTGCCTGGGTGGGGTGAGCTTTTTCTATGTGGACCGCAGGGGCGACTGCTACCCCTGCGGCTACCGCGCCAGGGAAAACATGGGGCCGTTCTGGAAGCTCTCCGAGGCGCGCCTTGGCGGGCAGCCCCATTGCCGCGCCTGTGATTGGGAGTGCTTTCGCGATCCGAGCGAGCTGCTCGCCCCCCTCGGCGACCTGGCCGGCGGCCCCGCCGGCTGGGTGCGGCTGTTGCGGGCCGACCGGCGGCAATTGCGGCTTTGGCTCACGGACCTGCGCTATTTCGCCGCCTGCAGCCGCTTCGACGGCCGCAAACCGCCCGAACCGGAGAAACTGCGCCGCTTCGCCGTGGCCTAGCCCGCTCGGGCGCTGTTCGAAAAAAAGGGACGCGGCCCGAACGCCGCGTCCCTTTTGCGTGTGCCGGAGGGCATGCTCCCGATTGGGGGCGGGCGGCGTCCCGCGTTACGCCGCCACGACCATGCGCTGGGGCTTTTCC
The DNA here is from genome assembly GCA_023399375.1 of Pseudomonadota bacterium. Lineage (GTDB taxonomy): Bacteria > Desulfobacterota > Desulfovibrionia > Desulfovibrionales > Desulfovibrionaceae > Solidesulfovibrio. Next base: position 8,830 of record JAEWPX010000135.1, read on the forward strand.
GCTTGCGCCTCGGGCTGCGTTACCACCGGCGCGGCCGGAGCGTCGCCGTCGTACATGTCCCAGTAGTCTTCGAACGCCTGTTCGATGGTGCGCTCCTCGGCGTAGATCCGGCCGGCGCGGCCCATGGCACGCATGCGCTGGGGGTCGTCGAGCAGGGTTTCGATGGCCGCTTGGAGGGCGCTCGCGTCGCCGGCCGGCACCACGAGGCCGGTTTCGCCGGGCAGGATGTTCTCCATCGGGCCGCCCTGGTCGGTGACGATGATGGGCAGGCCCGAAGCCTGCGCTTCCAGCACCACGTTGCCGAAGGTGTCCGTGGCGCTCGGAAAGACGAACAGGTCGCTCGCGGCGAAAAGCGCGGTGAGTTCCTCGCCTTCGCGGTAGCCGGTGAAGGTGGTGGGTGTGCCGGCGAGCAGGCCGCGCAGGTCGTCGAGGAAGGGGCCGTCGCCGACGACGGTGAGCGTCACGTCCCTGCGCACGGCGCTGATGGCCCGGAAGGCCTGGGCGAGCAGGTGCAGGTCCTTTTCGCGCGACACCCGGCCGGCGTAGAGCAGGCGCGCGCCGTCGCCCATGCTAAAGCGTGCGGCCGTTTCGTCCGAACGCTTGCCGGGATGGAAGCGCCCGACGTCCACGCCCCTGGGGAAAAGCCGCAGCTTGGCCGGGTCGAGCCCCTTTTCCGTAAGTTCCCGTCCCGTTTCCTTCGAGGGAATGTATACGAGGTCCATCTGGTTGTAATACCAGATGATGAATTTCCAGGTTAGGTCTTCCATGGCCTCATCGCCGGTGAGGATCTGCGCGTACTGGGGCAGGGCGGTGTGGTAGGTGCCGTAAATGGGCAGGCGCAGCGTCTTGGCGATGCAAAGCGCCGCCAGGCCGATGGGGCCGGGGGTCGCCGAGTGGATGCGGGTGAAGCCGCCAGCGTAGACGTAGTGGAGCATTTCCAGAAGCGGCGGATAGAAGAGCTTCTGGTCCGGGTATTCATCGAGGTGATAGACGCCGATGGGTTTGAAGTTCTGCACGCCCGGCTCGAAGACGCGCTGGCCGTGGTCGCAGGTGACGATGCTTAAGGCCTTGCCGGTGCGGATGGCCAGTTCCGCTTGCTGGCGCAGCGTACCGGAGACGCCGTTAATTTCGTGGAAGGTGTCGGTGAAATGGGCCACGCGCACTTCGCCGCCTTTGCCGTTTTTGCCGGTCAGCGCCTTACGCACCTCGGTGCTGAACTGCCGGTCCTTGGTGAAGATGGAGTAGGCCAGAAAATAGGGGGCGAGCATGGTGTAGAGCGCCCCGGCCGAGCCCAGGGTGCCGAAGATGTCGAAGACGTTGGCGCCGCTCACATGGTCGAGCAGCGTGTGGGCGAAGTGGGAGGCCACGCGGTTGGTGGCGCGGTTGACGAAGGAGAACCAGCCGTTTTCCAGGTTTTCGCCGTTGAGCACGCCGGCCTGGGCGAACTCCATGAGCGTGGCGTCGGAACGGATGAGGTTTTCGGTCTCGCTGCGGATGAGGTCCTTAAGCGGCGTGTTGGCCCGTGGACGGCGGCGGGTGAGCGTGCGCACGATTTTGGTGCGCAGCTTGAAGGCGAAGCCCGCGCTGCCTTGCGCCTCGGGTTCGAGGAAGCGGTCGATGACCTTGAGGCTCACGTCCTTGTCCAGGAAGCGGTCGATGCTGAAGCGGTGTTTGTAGTACTGGTAGGCGATGCTGTAGAGGGTGCGGGCCATGGTACGCGGCGTGGACGACGCGCCCACGGCGCGCGCCGCGCCGTTTTCCAGGCCGTCGAGAAATTCCCGCAGATTGGTCGCGCCCTCCACATGGGTGTAGGTCGAGGCGATGGAGAGCGCGCTGTGGTCGTCGGAGCCGCCGATGAGGTTCTTGCGCCAGGGCTGGGTGTAGCCGGGGTCGATGTTGTACTTTTCGGCCAGCCGCCAGAGGGTTTCCTCGCCAAGGCTCGGGATGATCTCGCGCAGACAGTCGTTTTGCCAGGCGTCGCGCGCGCCGTTGATCTCGAAATTGCGGAAAAGCAGCAGCAGCTTCTCGAAATTGGGCACCGTGATCCGGTCGTTGACCCCGAACAACGGGTGGGCCACGGCATGGTGCAGGTTCTCCTGGCGCAGATAATCGACCAGATCGTAGACATTTTCGCGCAGTCGTTGGAGTTCCTTGTGGATGGCCTCGTCGATGTCGTAGACGAGCACGTGGACCTTGCAGCGGTCTTCAGGAAAATACGAGGTCACTTCCTCACTGATGAACGTGTCGGGCAGGTGGGCGATGGACAGGGCGCCCTCGATGCGGTTGTGGTCGGAGATGGTGACGAGTCCCATGCCCTTGCGCTTGGCTTCCTCATAGATGCGCATGGGCTCGGTGAAGCTTTCCGGGCAGTTGAGCTTTTGCAGCACCCATTGCGAAGGCCGGGTCGAATACTTGGAATGCACGTGCAGGTCGATCTTCATGGTCTCTCCTTTGAAGGAAAAAACCGGCGGGACGACCGGCGGCATGGCACAGCGCGGCGGCGTCGGGCGGCGTTTGGGCCTTCTAACGTCGCCTCGTTGCGGCGGAGTTGCGGTTGCCCGCCCTTTTGTTGACGTGAGCGGGCCGTTTGTCACGCAAATGACGCTTGTCCCTGCTGGCCCCGGCGCGCATGAAACAGGCATGAAGCATGATGCGCCGCGCTTTTGGGACGTCGAAACGGCTGCGGATGGATTGCGACGCCAGGGTTGCGCCGTGCTGCGCGCCCTGGGAGAGCGCAGGCTTGCCCGGGAGTTTACCCGACGCGCCCGAGCGACGGCGGACCGCGAAGCCCTTGCCGTGCTGCTGCTCGATTTCCTGCTGCGGCGTCGGGCGCATTGACGCGTCCTGCGCGGGCGTATCGTGCGCTGGTCTTGCGTTGCGTCTTTGTCACCTGTTCGCCACAAAGCCATGGCGCGATCGTCATGGGGGTTTGTCAGTGATTCCATGGCATGCCGGCTCGACCGACATGGATAACGGACAACGACAGCCCCCATGGAGCAATGCTGCGCAAGGGCCGCCGCCACGACGGTTTGCCGCCTACGGCGCGGTGCGTCGCCTCCCTTTACAGTCAAACCAGCCCTGGAGGCAGGGCGTCGGGAGCAGGAACGGTATGGAAACCAGATCGCATTTTCACGCGGAATTGGATGCCCTCAAGGCACGCGTCGCAGCATTGTTCGACCGCGTCGAGGCTTCTAGGCTGGGTGCCGTCACGGCCTATTTCGACCAGGATGCGGGCGTCGCGCGCCAGGTCATCGAGGCTGACCGCGGCATCAACCAGCAGGCCTGCGACCTCGACGAGGCCTGCCTGCGCATGCTGGCCCTGGAGCAGCCCGTGGCCCTCGACCTGCGACGCATCGTGGGCTACGCTCGCGCCGGCATCAACCTGGAACGGCTGGCCGACGAGGCCGTGGGCGTGGCCGAAAGCGCGCTCAACGGGCCCGGGCTTCCCGGCGCTTGCGACAAGTCCCTCGAGTCCCTGGCCGCTCATGCGCAGCGCATGTACGCCCTGGCCACCCAGGCCTTTGTCGAGGACGACACGGACAAGGCTCTTGAGGTCTGTCGGCTGGACGAAAATGCGGGAGAACTGGCCATGGCGGCCATGCGTTGCATCTCCGAGGCGCTTTCCCAGTGTCATGCCGCTCCGGAAGCGTCCGTGCGGGCGATCCTGGCGGCCCGGTGCTTCGAGCGCATGGCCGGTTATGCCTCCAACCTGGCGGAGGTGGTCGTCTTTATCCTCAAAGGCGCGACGCTCAGCCAGCAGTGCCAGCCCCGCTAGCGCCGCGATCCAAAAATACGGCAGTACATTTTATAAAAAACAACTATTCCAGGTTATTGTCCTCGAAAGCGATATCTGCTTTCTTTGAGGACGCGACATGCGTTGCAAAGGAAGGGTGCATGGAGCAAGGACCGGCCACCTGCCGCGACGTCGCCGCCGCATACGCCCAGGGGGTCACGGCCCCCCTGGTCCTGGACATACGTCTGGGGCGGACCGCCGTGCGCGTGCGTTCCAATGCCGCGACGGTCATGGACGCCCTGGCCGCGCATTATGCCGACTTCCCGGGCGACGCGGGCGCGCCGGACATCGAAGTGACGGTGCTCGATTGCGGCCCTGTGCCCCTGGCGCTGCCGTTTGCCATGGGAGACGGCGCGGACGACGACGCCAAGGAAGAATTCGTCGATCTGCCGGACGGCCGGGTGGTGCGCAAACGACGCACCGGGCTGTGGCTCGTGTTCGGCCGTGGCGGCCACTTCGTGCTCGGGCCGTGCGGCGACAACGTGGACCAGGTCGTCAACGGCATCAACACCCGCGCGGCCGACCGCGAACTGAGGGACGGGGCGTTGCTGCTGCACGCCGCGGGCGTGACCGTGGGCGGGGTCGGGCTGGCCATTGCCGGTTTCGCCGGGGCGGGCAAGTCCACGCTCGCGCTCGAAATCATGCGCCATGGCGCATCGTTTGCCTCCAACGACCGCCTGCTCGTCGGCCCGGCTGTATCCGGGGACGGCCTCGCCATGACCGGCGTCGCGCGCATGCCCCGCGTCAACCCGGGAACGCTCCTGCACAATGACAACCTCGTCGCGCTGCTGACGGAAGAGGAACGCGCCGGATACGCGCGGCTTGCGGCCGACGCGTTGTGGGCGCTCGAGCGCAAATACGACGTGCCCATCCGCGACTGTTTCGGCCCCGGCCGCTTCCGGCTGCGCGCTGCGCTGGCGGCGCTTGTCGTGCTGCGCTGGCGGCCCGGGCAGGGCGGCATGACGACGCGCTGGGTCGAAGGCGACGCCCGCGCGGAGCTGCTCCCCGCCTTCATGAAGGACCTGGGCATCTTTTTCGAGGCAGGGCCGCGGCGGGCCGCGCCCGAGGAGTACTTGCGGCTGCTTGGCGCGTGCCCCATGCTCCTCGTCGAGGGGGGCACGGATTTCCCCCGGGCCGCCGCCCTCTGCCTCGACCTGCTTGCGCCGCAGGCCATCACGGCTTCCGTCGCGTAAACCACGGCATCACGTCTTACCCAAGATTCGACAAGGAACGGCCGTGCCCGACAAGAAATTCCCCGCGCGCGTGACCATCGCCCGAAACGTCAGCCTGCCCGACGCCCACAAGGCGACGCTTTACCGCCGTGCGCCGGAACTCGGGCCGAAGCTGCTTTTTTTCAGCGGCGGCACGGCGCTTAAGCATTTGAGCGAAACCCTCATCGAATACACCGCCAATTCCATCCACCTCATCACGCCCTTCGATTCCGGCGGCTCCTCGGCAGTCTTGCGCCGCCATTTCGCCATGCCGGCCGTGGGCGACCTGCGCAACCGCATCATGGCCCTGGCCGACCGCTCCATCACCGGCAACCCGGCCGTGTTCGAGCTTTTCGCCTACCGCCTGCCCAAGGACGCCTCCCAGGAGGAACTCGTCAAGCGGCTGCAAAAGATGATTGCCGGCGATGACCCCCTCGTGCGCCACGTCCCCGATCCCATGCGCAAGATCATCCGCACCCACCTGCGTTTCTTCGAGCAGCGCCGGCCCGAAGCGTTCGACCTGCGCGGGGCCAGCATCGGCAACTGCATCCTGACCGGCGGTTATTTCAACTACAACCGCATGCTCGACCCAGTCATCTACCTGTTCATGAAACTGGTCGAGGCGCGCGGCGTGGTGCGCCCGGTGGTCAACGCCGACCTGCACCTGGCCTGTGAACTGGAAAACGGCCGCGTGCTCATCGGCCAGCACCGCATGACCGGCAAGGAAACCGCGCCCATCGACGCGCCCATCAAACGGATGTGGCTCACGGCCAGTCTCGACGACCCGACCCCGGCCACGGTGCACATCCGGGAGAAGACGGAACGGCTCATCCGCCAGGCCGACGTGATCTGCTATCCCTACGGCAGCTTCTATTCGAGCCTGCTGGCCAACCTGCTGCCCCAGGGCGTGGGCGACGCCGTGGCCGCCAATGCCTGTCCCAAGATCTACATTCCGAACCTCGGCCATGATCCGGAGCAGTGTGGCATGACCGTGGCCGGGCAGGTGGCCCGGCTCCTCGAAACCCTGGAAGCCGGCTGCGTCAGGCCGTGCGCCAGGCAGGACCTGCTGCGCTTCGTGCTGGTGGACGCCGCGCGCGGTGCGTACGAGACGCCGCTCGACCTCGCCGCCGTCCGCCGCCTCGGCGTGGAAGTGCTCGACGTGCCGCTTGCCCGCGAGGACAACCCCGGCCAGGCCGACAGCCGCAAGGTGGCGGAACTGCTCGTCTCGTTGGCCTGAGATCGGTATTTCAGGCGGTTGTGCCGCTTCGCGCCGACGGGTGGGGAGGGGAACGGGAGTTGCGTCTTTGCAGGACGCCGGATGGGGAGAAACGACGTTGCGCTACGACGCGCGCTTACGCTTCGTCGCTGCCGTGCAGATATGCGTGGAAGGCCCTGTCCTGGCCGGCGATATGGTCTGCGAACCATCCCATAAGGAAGGCGAGAATCTCGTCGATCAATTGGCTGGTCGCCAAGCCGAATTCCTTTTCGATCTCCAGAAAAATTACCTGATTGATGAAGAGCTCATGGTCCTGCGTGTGGGCTTTGCGTCCCGGGAACTGCGCGGTGCGCATGTACATTTCCTCGAGGGGGAAGTGGCCGTCGCTGAAGTTGCGCAGAAATCGCAATGCCTCGTCGACGACGGCCGGATCCTCGCAGCCGCGTTTTTCCTCGAGCGCGTTGGTCAGGGCGATGAGCGCCCGGTGCTGGGCGTCGAGTTCCTCGATGCCCAGGGACAGGGACGAATCCCAACAGATCATCCGTATGCTCCTGCAGCGACGGCGACGTCGTCCCGGTCGGGGAGACCGGAACATGGGCCGCCCGTGACGGCATCGTATCCCAACATCATAGCGATTTTCCAGCCTTGGGCAAGCGGCGGCGCGCCGGGAAGGCGTCGTGGCGGCAACCTGGCCGACAAGGGTATTCGCTGGCCACGGGCCGCAAAAAGGGTGTAAGGGGCAAGGACACGGCAACCATGCAGCCAGACACCGGAGACTTTCATGCGCCGCCAACACCCGTTTGTGCTCGCCGCCCTTTCCTGTCTTGTCGCCGCCCTCGCAGCCTGTCAGCCGGCCCCGAAACGGCCGGCGATCACGACCGCTGCCGCCGCGCCGCAGGCGGCAGCTTCGCCCCTGACCGGAGCCCGGCAGATGCTGGTGGTGGTGGCCGAGGATTTCTCGGCCAACCAAGCCCGGATGCGCCGGTTCGAGCGCGCGGGCGACGGTCCCTGGCGGCCGGTCGGCGACGACGTGGCCGTGACGCTCGGGAAAAACGGCCTGGCTTGGGGCCGGGGCATCTCCGGCGAACCGCCGGCCGGCGGTTTGGTCAAGGTCGAGGGCGACGGCCGTTCGCCGGCCGGCGTCTTCACTTTTTCCACGGCCTTTGCCTATCGCCCCGAAGACCTGTGGCAACCTTCCAAAATGCCCATGCACCGGGTTACGAGCGAGACGATCTGCGTGGAATCCATCAATTCCAAGGAATACAACAGGATCCTGGACGAAAGCACCGTGGCCGTACACGACTGGGACAGTCCGGACCACATGCTGCGCCCCGACGGCCTCTACCGTTACGGGCTCATGGTCAACCACAACGCGCCGGAGACCAAACCCGGCTCGGGCTCGTGCATCCTCATGCATCTGTGGCGTCGCCCGGGCGCGCCCACGGCCGGCTGCACGGCCATGAACGAGCCGGCCATGCTCGCCGTCCAGGCCTGGATCGACGCCTCGAAAAAGCCGATTCTCGTCCAGCTGCCGCGGGCGGAACTGGAGCGGCTCGCTCCGCTGTGGGGCGCGCCGGAGATCGTGGCGGCCATGGAAACCAAAGGGTAAGCGGCCATTCGACCATGCGGCGCGTTTCGGGCGGGGCAGGGCCTCCCGCCATTTTACGTGACGTCGCGGCCACGCGGCGGGGGAAGGGAACCGGCGGAAGCGGAAAAGTTCAGGTGGCGGGTGTGGTCTCGGGGTCCTTGCCCTGTTTTTTCAGGGCGAAATTGAGGAGCTTTCGCGCTTCAACGAACGCAGGGGCCAGACGCAGGGCCAGGCGCGAGGCGCGTTCGGCCTTGTCCCAGCGCTGCCAGTCCAGGTAGACCCGGCCCAGGTTGAAATAGAGGTTGGGGTCGGATTTGGCGAATTCCACCGCGCGCATGAAATACTTTTCCGCGATGTCGTACTTGTGGAGCTTGCGCAGCACGATGCCAATGCGGTTGTAGTGGTGGATCTGGTCCGGTGAAAGCGCGATGGCCTCGTCAAGATACTTGAAGGCTTCCTCGAAGAGTTCGCCGCTGATGAACAGTTCCGCGATCTGGGCGCGCAGATCGCCGTCGTTGGGGAACTCCCGGGCCAGCTTTTCGAGGACGTGCCTAGCCTCGTCGAAGCGCTTTTCCTCGATGAGGAGCTTGCCTTCAGCCAGGCCGTTGGCGACGCGCTGCTCCATGTCGGCCATGATGTCCTTGGCCTCCTCCACGGCCGTGGCCTGGAGTTCCGTGAGCAGATTGAGCAGCGTTTCGACGAGTTCTTTTTCAGCGCCCGGAGCGTAATTGAGGATGAGCGGATAGACCTTGCGCAGGTTGCGGTCGCCGTTGAGGAGCAGCACGGCGTCGGTGATGAGCCTGGAAAACTCTTCTTTTTCCGCCTTCATCAGAGGCGTGCGCAAAACGGCGTTGATGGCCTCATACAAGGCCGAGACGGCGGGCAGGGGTTTGGCCTGCTTGAGGAACGTCCCGACCTTGTTGATCTGGGCCCGGGCCTTGGTCAGTTCCGCAGACATGCGGGCTCTCCGCAGGGCGGCGCCTGAGGGTTTATTTGCCCGTCTCCCGGCGCACGATGTTGCGGAAACGAGCGAAGAAATACCGGCTGTCGTGTGGCCCTGGCGCCGCCTCCGGGTGGTACTGGATGGCGATGACGGGTTTTTTCTTGTGCGCAAAACCTTCGAGCGTGCCGTCGTTCAAGTTCACGTGCGTCAACTCTACGTCGGACAGGCTTTCGATGTCCACGCAAAATCCGTGGTTCTGCGAGGAGATTTCGATGCGGCCCGTTTCCAGATCCTTGACCGGATGGTTGAGTCCGTGGTGGCCGAATTTGAGCTTGTAGGTCCGTCCGCCGAGCGCGAGACCGAGCAGCTGATGCCCCAGGCAGATGCCGGCCAGGGGATAGGCGTCGGCCAGTTCCGCCGTGGTCGCGACGAGGTCCGTCAGCGCGGCCGGATCGCCCGGGCCCGGGGAGAGGAACACCGCGTCCGGGGCCAGGCGCTTGGCCTGGGCCGCAGTGGTGGTGTGGGGCACCATCAGCAGGTCGAAGCCCTGGGCCGAAAGCAACCGCATGATGTTCCACTTGATGCCCATGTCGAAGACGAGCAGGCGCGGGCCGTCGCCGGGCCAGGCATAGCGGCCGTCCTCGATCTTCGCCGATGCGATGCCGTTTCCGGTCCAGATGAAGGGCGCGTCGCACGACACCTTTTCTGCCAGTCCCAGGCCCTCCATGGAAGGCAGGCCCTTGGCCGCCTCCACGATCTTGCGCGGGTCGGCGACGTCCGTGGAGATGTAGCCGCGCATGGCCCCGTGCAGGCGCAGGTGGCGGGTGAGCGCCCGGGTGTCGATGCCCTCGATGCCCGTGACGCCCTGGCTCGTGAGGTATTCGGGCAGGGTCATGGTGGAACGCCAGTTGGAGGGCTGCTTGCAGCATTCCTTGACGATAAACCCGGCCACGCGGATGGCGGCCGACTCCACGTCCTCGGGATTGATGCCGTAATTGCCCACATGGGGGTAGGTCATGCAGACCATCTGCCCGGTGTAGGACGGATCGGTCAGCACTTCCTGGTAGCCGGTCATACCGGTGTTGAAGATGACCTCGCCGCCGGCGCTGCCCTGGCCGGTAAAGGTTTGGCCGTGAAAAAGGGTCCCGTCTTCAAGGGCCAGAATGGCTTTCATGCATGGTCTCCGCGGATATTGGGCCTTGGCCGCAAAAAACGGCCGCAGGCAGCGTATAGGGGAACGGGGCCGGCGTAAAGCCCGGCGGCGTCGCCGGCAGCGCTCAATTAAGGCCTCTTGCCCCGGCGCGCAAGCCCCAGGTCGATGAGTCGCGCGATAAGCGCCGCGAAATCCATGCCCGCGGCCCGGGCGGAGCGGGGGAGCAGGCTCGTTCGCGTCATGCCCGGCAGGGTGTTGACCTCAAGCAGCATGAGGCGTTCGCCGTCGAACATGAAGTCCGCCCGGCTGTAGCCGTCGAGGCCCAGGGCCGTGTGGGCGGCGAGCGTCATGCGCCCGATTTCCGCGGTGAGCGCGGCCGGGATCGGGGCCGGGCAGATTTCCTCGGCGGCGTCGGGCTCGTATTTGCTCGCGTAGTCGAAAAATTCCCCGGCCTTGGGCCGGATGAGAATGGGCGGCAGGGCTTCGCCGCCGAGCACCGCACAGGTCAGTTCCGTGCCGTCGATGCCTTCCTCGACGAGCGCCGCATCGCCGGTGGCGAAAATCTTGTCAAGCGCCGCCGGCAGCCCGGACGGGTCGCGCACAAGGGACATGTACACGCTCGAACCGCCGCTGTTGGGCTTGACGAACCAGGGCGGGGCAAAATCCGGGACGAATCCCGCCGGCGGCGGGGCGGGCAGGAAGACCCAGCGCGGCGTGGCCAGTCCGGCCGCGGCGAAAAGCTGCTTGGACGCGGCTTTCGACAGCGCCAAAAAAGACCCCGCCGGGCCCGAGCCCTGGTAGGGCACGCCGGCCGCGTCGAGCAGGGCCTGCGGCAGGCCGTCCTCGCCGGGCGCGCCATGCAGGCTCAGGAAAACGAAGTCGCAGGCTTTGGCCGCTTCGATGAAACCGGGAAAATTCTCGGAAAAGTCCCAGGGGACGACGGTGTGTCCGAGCGATTCCAGGGCGCTCGCAATCTGCTTCGCCCCGGACAGGGACACCTCGCGTTCACTCGACCAGCCCCCCGCAACCAAAAGTACTTTCATGGAGTTTCATGCCCAGGGTTTGGGCCAGGGCGCGTTCGATGGCCTCGGCCTGTTGAAAGGATTCGCGGATGCGCTCGCGGATGTATGCCGTCTTGCCGTAGCGCACGAGCAGGTCGTCGAAGCGGGCTTCCAGGGTGACGAGGCGGTTGTGCCTGACCCGCTTGTCGCTGTAGATGATCGTAAGCGGCAGGAAATGGGCGCGCAGGTCGATGGTTTCGGGCCAGGAGACGTGGCAGGCCACGCCCTGCGCCAGCGCGGGATTGTCCGTGATCTCCTGCACCCAGGCCCCGCCGAGCTGGCAGTGGTTGCCGCCGTGGCGGATGGTGTAGGTCTTGGCCAGGTCGTGCAACAGCGCCGCCGCCCGCACCTCGGCCACGTTGACGGGCAGGCCCGCGGCCGCGGCGGCCTCGGCCAGGGCCGTGGCCACGCAGGCCACCAGCTCGCTGTGCTCGCGGATGTTTTGCAACATGCCGTAGGCGTCCCAGAGCATGCGGCACTGGGCGTCGTCGGGCACGGCGTCGACGCGGGGCGGCCTGGCCGGAAGCGGCTGCTCCAGCGGCAGGGTGACCCCGGGCGGGCCGAACTGGCGGAAAAGATCTTCGGACATGACAAACGCCGGTTGGAAGCGGTACACTGCGTTCTCGCCGCAAGACCCATTGATAGCAACCCCTCGGGAAAAAGCAAAGGCCGGCGTGGGGCTTTCCGCGAACCGGCCGGGACGTGCCATGAAAACCTACCGTGTGCGTTACGAAACCAAACTCCTGCACGACCAGGAAGGCGTCGAGGTCGTCGCCGCCTCGGGCAAGGGACAGGCCATGCTCGCGGCCCAGGCCCGCATCCATCCGGGCGAGCGGACCGACGAGCCCTATTTCCATTTCGAGCCCCTGACCATCCGCCTGCTCGAGGAAGGAAAATACGAAGTGGCCTACCGGACCAAAGTCGAGGAGACGGTTGCCGGCGAGATCGAAGTGGCGGCCGAAAACGCCGAAAAGGCGGCGTCCAAGGCGCGGTTTGCCGTACACAAGGAACTCATTCCGCCCAAGTGCTTCAGGGCGCTGGACATCGTCGAAGTGGCGGAACCCGCCTAGGCGGGGCCCGGTTTTGACAAGCCCGCCCCGGATGCGCATATTCCACCGAGCGCGCCGGACGCATCGCCCGACGCCAAGCCCCCTGCGGGAGGAGCCTGCCCTATGTGCCTTGCCGTGCCCATGGAAGTCACCGCCATCAATGAGAAAGTGGCGGATGTGGAGATCGGCGGCGTCACGCGCCAAGTGCGCCTGGACCTCATCGACGCCGCGCCGGCCATCGGCGACTTCGTCATCGTCCACGCCGGGTTCGCCATCCGCCGTCTGGACCGCGAGGACGCCCTGGAAACCATCAAGCTGTTCCAGGAAGGCCTGAACCTTGAACTCATTTGACGCCTTCAAGGATCCGAACCTGTGCCGGGCGCTTTTGGCGCGCCTGAGCGCCGAGGCCGACGCGCCGTTGCGGTTCATGGAGGTCTGCGGCACGCACACCGTGGCCATCTTCCAGTCCGGCCTGCGTTCGCTCCTGCCGCCGACCATCACGCACCTGACCGGCCCCGGCTGTCCGGTCTGCGTCACGCACGAATCGGAAGTGGCCTGCTTTCTCGATCTCGCCGGCCGCGACGACGTGGTGCTCGCCACCTTCGGCGACCTCATGCGCGTGCCCGGCCCCAAGGGCCGCAACCTCAAGACGGCCAAGGCCGACGGCGCGCGCGTGGAAGTGGTCTATTCGCCCGTGGATGCCCTGGCCGTGGCCGAGGCCAACCCCGAACGCACGGTGGTCTTCCTCGGCGTCGGCTTCGAGACCACGGCCCCGGCCGTGGCCGCGACCATCAAGCTCGCAAGGGAGAAGAACCTGCGCAACTTCCGGGTGCTCTGCTTCCACAAGCTCGTGCCCCCGGCGCTCGAGGCCCTGCTTTCCGATCCCGACATCAACGTGGACGCCTTCATTCTGCCCGGCCACGTCTCTGCCATCATCGGCGCGGCGCCGTACGCCTTCGTGGCGGAAAAACACCGCGTCCCGGCTGTGATCACCGGCTTCGAGCCCCTGGACATCCTCGCGGCGCTCCTGGACATCACGGCCATGCGCAAGGCGAACGCCCCGGCCGTCAAAAACGACTACACCCGCGTCGTCGCCGATGCCGGCAACCCTGTGGCCAGGGCCGTCATGGACGAGGTGTTTTCCACCTCCGACGCGCTGTGGCGCGGCCTGGGCGCGATTCCGGCCAGCGGGCTGGTCATCCGGGAAGCATTCGCCGATTTCGACGCCATGCGCCTGCCCGGGGTTTCGCTCGTGGAAACGCCGCCCCTGGCGGGTTGCCGTTGCGGCGAGGTGCTCAAGGGCAAGCTGTCCCCTGACGGCTGCCCGCTGTTCGCCAAGGCCTGCACCCCGGCCACGCCCGTGGGGCCGTGCATGGTGTCCACCGAAGGCGGCTGCGCTGCGTATTACAAATACAGACTCGATCTGTAATCTAGAAGAAGGCAGGCTAACCCCGACAACACCTGTCAGCGTTCTCCCCCCCTTTCGGGGTGGTCCAGGAGGGGCCCTCGGCCCCTCCTGGCCGCCGGAGGCATTCTCTTTTCTCCTCCTCTCCTCATAAATTAAGGAGTCCCCGTGTCCG